>JBFJZP010000173.1:0-6398 GCA_041622095.1 Burkholderiaceae bacterium
CGGGCGGACCCTGTGCATCAACCTTCCGTCGGGCAACAGCCGGGCGGCGCGTTCCCATGCGGAGTTTGCGGCGGACCAGGGCGTGACCGATCTGTGCTGGCAAGTGCCGCCCGATGGCCATGCACCGGCGTTCCTCGAGGTCTGGTGTCCACCTGGCAGCCTGATCGGGCAGTTGGGGGTGACGGTCACGGCGCCGGATGGCAGCCAGATGGAGACCGATGGTGGTCCCGGCATATGGCGGCACTCGGTGGGTGGCAAGCTCGCCTGGGGCGTGGTCCAGACGACCCATGGGGCGAACGTGGTGGCTTTGCTGGCATTGGCCCCGACTGCGCGGCGCGATCCTGGCATCGTCGTAGCGCCCCATGGGCGCTGGTTGATCCATGTGAAGGCGATTGAATTGCCTGCAGCAAACCCCCATCCGTTGTTCGACGTCTACCTGGCGCGTGCGGACCCGAACCTGGGAGGTCGGCGCAGTGCGAAGGCGTCGTACCTGGTTGACCCGGTGTACGAGCGAGCGCGCCATACCCGCGGATTCGAGCAACTGGTGTATGTGCCCGGTAGCAAGGTCCAGAAATGCCGCACGTTCAACGGCATTGCCACCGGTGCCGATGCCTGGGTCTCGTCCGGTCGCCGGTGGTCCGATGGTTTGCCGGCGCCTTATTCGTCGATCGGGCCGACGCGCGGAATACGGAAATGCGAGGACGTGATGTTCCCGACCGACATCAGTCGCATGGTCAAGGGTATTCCTGCTGCCGGAACCCGCGCGGCAACCGTGGTCCATCTGATAGGAACCAGCACGGCCGCACCCCAGTCGGCCCGTGTCCAGGCCGACACGCCGGGCCGGTGACGGCTGTACGCGGCCAGCGGGCGCGCCGATCACGCGACTTGATCGTCGCCCCGTGGCTCGCCCGACCGCGCCGCCTTATTGCGCGGCCCAGCCGCCGTCCATGTTCCAGGCCACGCCGCGGATGTTGTTGCCGGCCGGCGAGCAGAAGAACACCGCCAGCGCGCCCAGTTCTTCCGGCGTGGTGAACTGCATCGACGGTTCCTTTTCACCCAGCAGCAACTTGATCGCCTCGTCGTTCGATACGCCCCGGCTGGCCGCCTTGGCATCGACCTGTTTTTGCACCAGCGGCGTTAACACCCAGCCCGGGCAGATCGCATTGCAGGTGATGCCGCCGACCGCGTTCTCCAGTGCGGTCACCTTGGTCAGGCCGACAATGCCGTGTTTGGCGGCGACATAGGCGGATTTCTCGGCCGAACCGACCAGGCCATGGACCGACGCGACATTGATGATGCGGCCCCACTTGGCGGCCTGCATCGCCGGCAGTGCCAGCCGGGTGGCGTGAAAGGCGCTGCTCAAATTGATGGCGATGATGGCATCCCAGCGCTCGGTCGGAAAGTTCTCGACCCGTGCCACATGCTGGATGCCGGCGTTGTTCACCAGGATGTCGACCCGGCCGAACTGCTCGGCGGCATAACGCATCATCGCGTCGATTTCTGCCGGTTTGCTCATGTCGGCGCCGTGGTACGCCACCTTCACGCCATGCTGGCTGATCGCGGCTTTCGGGCCGTCGACGTCGCCAAAACCGTTCAGTACGATGTTGGCGCCTTGTTGTGCCAAAGCTTCGGCGATTCCCAGACCGATACCGCTGGTGGATCCGGTGACCAAAGCTGTCTTGCCCTTGAGCATGATGGTTCTCCAATTGAATTACGATGTGACGACAGACATTATCCTGTCCCTGTTTTGACCCAGACCATCCTCCATGACCGAGATCTCGCCTGAACTGCACCATGTTAAATGCCCCGACACCCAGGGAGGCCATCGCATGGCGTACTGGCAGTGGGGCGACGCGGCGGCCCCGCATGTGATCGTCTGTGTGCATGGCTTGTCCCGCCAGGGGCGCGACTTCGACGTGCTGGCGCGTCGCTTGTGCGCGCGCGGCGGCGACCAGGTGCGGGTGGTTTGCCCGGACGTGGTCGGGCGCGGCCGGAGCGACTGGCTCAAGGACCCGATCGGCTACCAGATTCCGCAATATGCGGCCGACATGCTGGCGCTGATCGCCCAACTGCAGCCGGCCATGCTGGACTGGGTCGGCACCAGCATGGGCGGTCTGATCGGCATGGTGCTGGCCGGCCAGCCCAAGCTGCCGCTGCCGGTCCGGATCCGGCGGCTGGTGCTCAACGATGTCGGGCCGGTGGTGCGCTGGGAGGCTCTGGAGCGGATCGGCACCTACCTGGGACAGACCGGCCGCTTTGCGACGGTGCAGCAGGCGGCCGACGCGATGTGGGCGATATCGACCGGCTTCGGCCCCCACACGCCGGAGCAGTGGCTGGAGCTGTCGCGGCACATGCTCAAGCCGATGGCACAGGAGCCGGGCATGCTGACACTGCATTACGACCCGGCCATCGCGGTGCCGTTTCGCACCTTGACACGCGAATCGGCCATGCAGGGCGAGGCTGCCCTGTGGCAGCTGTACGACGCGATCACCGCCGACACCTTGTTGCTGCGCGGCGTCGAGTCGGACCTGTTGTCACATGCAACCGCGCAGTCCATGGCGCAACGCGGGCCACGTGCGCGACTGGTGGAGTTCGGAGGCGTTGGCCATGCGCCGACGCTGATTGCCGAGGACCAGCTGGCCTGTGTCAGCGGGTTCCTGCTCGGGACGGAATCTTCGGCGAGCCCATGAAGACCGATGACACCGGGCGGCCGTCCGAACCCGGTTCCCTGCCACTGATCGAGGCCTCTGCACCCAGTGGCGTGACCGGTATCGATCCGGCACAGGTGCTGGCGCGTGCGCGTGCGTTTGCCGAACCGCTGATCGTCGACGAGGTGCTCGACACCGGCGAGAGTACGCTGGACCATGCGCAGGCGGTGGCGCATATCATCGCGTCGATCGGCGGCTCCGAGTTCATGCAGGGCGCCAGCTACCTGGTTTATGCCTGCGAACATCTGACGCGGCCGCAGGAGGCGATCACCAAGCGTTTTGGTCGCAACCTGGCGGACCTGGCGCTGGAGACGACCAAGCTGGTGCGCCTGCAACGCCAGACCGGCGTGGGGCCGGCCGGCGAATTGCCTGCCATGGTGGGCGCGATGCCACAGGCCAGTGCGGCGCAGGTCGAAAGCGTGCGCAAGATGCTGCTGGCGTTCTCGCGCGACCTGCGCGTGGTGATGTTGCGCCTGGCGTCGCGGCTGCAGACCTTGCGTTATTACGCGGCAAGCCGCCAGACGCCGCCGGCGCAGGTGCCGGCCGAAGCCTTGCTGGTGTTTGCACCGTTGGCCAACCGGCTCGGGATCTGGCAACTGAAGTGGGAAATCGAGGACCTGGCGCTGCGTTTCCTGGAGCCGGAAACCTACCGCGACGTGGCGCACAAGCTCGAGCAGACCCGGGCCCAGCGCGAACGCGCGGTGGAGCAGTTGCGCTTGCAGGTCGAGCGCGATCTGCGCCAGGATGGCATCGAGGCCACGGTGCAGGGCCGGCCCAAGCATATCTACAGCATCGTCAAGAAGATGCGTGGCAAGTCGCTCGACTTTGCCCATGTCTACGACATCTGCGCATTGCGCGTCATCGTGGCCACGGTGGCAGACTGTTACCAGGCGCTCAGCGCGGTGCACAACCGTTTCAGCCCGGTGCCGGAGGAATACGACGACTACATCGCCAAACCCAAGGCCAATGGTTATCGATCGCTGCATACCGTCGTGCGCGATGAACATGGCCAGCCGATCGAGATCCAGATCCGAACCCAGGAGATGCATGACCATGCCGAACACGGCGTGGCGGCGCATTGGTTGTACAAGGAGTCCGGCATCAAGGGTTACGCCGGCGTCGCGGCCACCGGCCAGTACGAGGCCAAGATTGCGGTGCTGCGCCAGCTGCTCGACTGGGAGCGGGAGTTGTCCGGCGACCGGGCGCAGGGTCTGTTCGAGGACCGCATCTATGTGCTGACGCCGAATGCGGCGATTGTCGAGTTGCCCGAGGGCGCGACGCCGCTGGACTTCGCGTACAGCGTGCATACCGACCTGGGCCACCGCTGCCGCGGCGCGCGTGTCGATGGCGCGATGGTCCCGCTCAACACGCCGCTGCGCAACGGCCAGACGGTGGAAGTCACGACCGCCAAGGAAGGCGGGCCCTCACGCGACTGGTTGATTCCGGAGCAGGGCTACCTGGCCAGCCACCGGGCCCGCTCCAAGGTCAGGGCCTGGTTCAACGCGCAGGCGGCGGACGAAACCATTGCCCGTGGTCGCGAAGCGGTCGAGAAGCAGTTGCAGCGCGAAGGCAAGACCTCGGTCAACCATGATGCCCTGGCCGGACGGCTGGGTTTCGGCGACGCGGAGCACCTGTTTCAGGCGGTGGGCAAGGACGAGTTCTCGCTGCGCAACATCGAACAGGCGCTGCGGCCGGCGGAGCCGGCGGCGCCGGCGCAGGATGCGCCGCTGATCAAGGCCCCCACCGCACCGGGCAAGTCCTCCGGTGGCGGGGTGCTGGTGGTGGGCATCGATTCGCTGATGACCCAGCTGGCGCGCTGCTGCAAACCGGCGCCGCCGGATGCGATCAGCGGCTTCGTCACCCGCGGCAAGGGTGTCAGCGTGCACCGCAGCGACTGCACCAACCTGCGCGAGCTGAAGGCGCGCAATCCGGAACGCGTGATCGATGTCGAGTGGGGTCAGGCCAAGGGCGAACGTGCACCGGTGTACCCGGTGGATGTCGCGGTGCAGGCAGCCGATCGCCAGGGCTTGCTGCGCGACATCTCGGAGCTGTTCGTCAAGGAAAAGATGAATGTCATCGGCGTGCAGACCCAGACGGTGCGCAACATGGCCTGGTTGGTGTTCACCGTCGAGGTGACGGATGCGGAGCGGCTGCAGCAGGTGATCGGTCTGGTGAAAATGCTCGAGGGCGTGCGCTCGGCGCGCAGGCGGTAGTACTCGGCGCCGATTAGCGCCGGTGCTTGCCGGCTGGCAGCGCAGTCCGGCGGCCCCCGCTGCCGGCGCAGGCTCAGTCCACCAGTGCGTCGGCGCGTTGCCCGGCCCGCTCGACATGGATCGGCAGGACCCGGCCATACAACTGGCGCGTGCGCTCCGGGCTTCCCACCATGCCGGGCTCTTCGGCGAAACTGAAAATCGCGACATAACGCGGCCGCTGGCCTGCCAGCGCGGTCACCCGGTGCAGCGCATAGCGGCCCTTGAAGATCTGCAGGTCGCCCGGCTCCAGCCGCAGCGTTCGGATCAGCGACGGGTCGCCATCGAGCACCGCTTCGACACCGGCATAGTTCTCGTCGGTGGCAGAGCGCAGGTGCGGGCTGTACTCGAAGTCGCCGCCGGACTCCGCATTCTGGATCGCCAGCGTCACCGTGTAGTTGTTGGTGTCGAAATGCCACGGAAAGCCGTTGCCTTGTTCGGCCAGGTTGACGATGACATCGGCCAGCGGGTCGGCATAACGGTAGAAGCGCTGTTCGCCCAGCGCATCGCGCACGAACGGGGCGAACGCCGGCCATTCGTAGATGCTGCGCAGCAGGCTGTCCGGTCCGAAGTGGTCGGCCGGCACGAAGGCGTTGGACCGGTCGTAGAAGCGGCGCAGCGGGTGCTGGCCGGGCAGGTCGAGCCGGTCCTGCGTGAAATAGGCGTTGGTGCGGTTGAAGTTGCGGTGTCCGTGGACCGCGACACGGTCACACTCCCGGACCAGTGCGTCGATGCAAGAAGGGCGGACAAAACCCTTGAGCACCGCGCAACCATCCGTGTCCAGCACCGCGCGAATGCCGGAGATCAGCGCGTCGCGCGCGGCGCCGGGGTTGGCGACAGGGTAGCGCTCCAGGTCCAGGATCGCACCGACCTCGATATGCATCGCACGTCTCCATTCACCGCTGTGGACAGGTTGTCGCGCCCATCGGGCGTGACCGAATTCGGTCGGAGTATAAGAATGCGCCAACGCTGCGGTGCCTGGTTTGCCGAGAATATTTCACGGCAGCGATCCATGTTGCGTACGTCAGACACTGCGCGCCCGAACCCTTGTTCCGTCGCTGACGGTGCTCGGGGGGTACACGATCACCTTGTCACCGGCTTTCAAGCCTTGCCGGATCCACGCGGCGCTGGCATTTCGGGCGCCGATCGTCACTGCCTGGAGCCGCGCACGACCGGCCTCGAGCACGAAAACCGCGAATCCCTGTGCCGCCCCGTCGTTCGATGCCGGTAGCGGGAACACCGCGCTGACCGGTACCTGCAAGACCGCATCTTCGCTGCGGGTCACGATGCGCACGCCGACCCGGTAGGCATCGCCCAGTGCCTTCCATTGGGCATGCGGGCTGGTGATGTCGATCAGGACGTTGACGCGTTGTTCCTCGACACCCAGGGCCGAGACCTTGGTGAAAGCCGCCGGCTCGACCAGCCGCACCTCGCCTTGCAG
>JBFJZP010000174.1:0-6369 GCA_041622095.1 Burkholderiaceae bacterium
GCATGGCGAAAAAGCCGCCGCGTGGCTAGGCGCAGGCCGCGATTGCAGCAGAGCCATGTGATGAACGCGCACCAGCAACCAGGTCCGGCATCGGGTTTCGACCCCGATGAGGCGCGCAACGACGTCGAGACCCTGTCCTTTCTGGTGGCGCGATTCGTCGCCCGGGAGATCACCCCCCATCTGCAGGCGTGGGAGCGCGCCGGCGAATTCCCGCGCAGCCTGTACCAGCGTGCGGCGCAGATCGGCTTGCTCGGCCTGGGTTACCCGCAGGACCTGGGCGGTACGCCAGCGTCGCAGCGCATGCGCAATGCGCTGGCGTATGCGCTGGCACGCCACGGCGCCAGTGGTGGTGTGTTTGCCGGATTGTTGTCGCACAACATCGGCCTGCCACCGATCCTGCGCCATGGTTCGGTCGCGCTGCAGCGCGAAGTGGTCCCGCCGGTGCTGCGTGGCGAGAAGGTGGCGGCGCTGGCGGTCACCGAGCCCGGCGGCGGATCGGACGTGGCGGCGCTGCGCACCACCGCACGGCGCGACGGTGACGACTTCATCGTCGACGGCGAGAAGACCTTCATCACCTCGGGCATACGCGCCGACTTTCTGACGGTGGCGGTACGGGTGGTGGACGCCGGTGCGTATCCGGACGATCGCGGCCCGCGCGGCGCACAGGGCATTTCGCTGCTGGTGGTGCCGGGCGACAGCAAAGGGCTGACGCGCACGCCGCTGCACAAGATGGGCTGGCATTGCTCGGACACCGCGCAACTGCACTTCGACCAGGTGCGCGTGCCGGCCCGCTACCTGATCGGCGCGCCGGGCGAGGGCATGCGGATGATCCTGGGCAACTTCAATGGCGAACGCCTGGCCATGGCGGTGGCGGCGCTCGGATTTGCCCAGGCCTGTTGCGACGAGGCGCTGGACTGGGCGCGCCAGCGCAAGACCTTTGGCCAGCCGCTGGTAGAGCACCAGGTGATACGCCACAAGCTGGTCGACATGCAGATGCGTATCCACTCCACCCGGGCCTGGGTCGATGCCTTGTCGGAGCAGGCCGATGCCGGCGCAGAGCGTGCCGGCGGCGAGACCACGGCACAATGGGTGGCTGAGGTCTGCATGCTGAAGAACCACGCGACACAGACCATGCAGTTCTGTGCCGACCAGGCGGTGCAAGTCCTCGGCGGCATGGGCTACATGCAGGGCACACGCAGCGAACGTATTTACCGCGAAGTCAAGGTGATGATGATCGGCGGCGGCGCCGAAGAAATCATGAAGGACCTGGCTGCGCGCCAACTGGGCTTATAAGCGAATCCATGAACAAACGCACTTCACTGCCGGAACTGGTGGTATTCGAGCCGGCTTTCGTCGACGGCCTGAAGAAGATATTCGAGGAGATGATCGTATTCAACCAGGTCCTGGGCCTGAAGATCATGGCACTGGAGCCGGAGCAGGTGACCGCCCGCATCCAGATGCGCCCGGAACTGGTCGGGCATTATGCCTACAACCGTCTGCACGGTGGCGTCATCAGCGCCGGCCTCGACGCCATGGGCGGCTTGGCGGTGATGGCCGCCATCGGTGCGCGCCACATGGACGAAAGCCCTGAACTGCGGCTGCAGCGCTTCGCCAAGCTCGGCACGATCGACCTGCGGGTCGACTATCTGCGCCCGGGTGTCAGTGACTATTTCGACCTGCATGCGACGGTGATGCGGCTGGGCTCGCGTGTCGCCTCCACCCGCATGGAGTTCAAGGCAGCCGACGGCAAGCTGCTTTCCACCGGGTCTGGCGTCTACATCATGTCCTGACGCGCAGGGGTACCGCGCGGCAGGACCCAGGGCGGCCGCGCTTCAGGCGCGGTGGCCGGTTGTGCGGGTCGTCGCATCTGCAATAACCGCTTCCGGCTGAGGTCATTTGCGCCCGGCTTTTGCCGCGCGGGCGTGGCTGGCCTGGGTCAACAATTCGGAGAATGCGCTGGCCGCGGGTGACAGGCTGCGTCCGCGCCGCTGGATCAGGCCGATGGTGCGGGTGATCTCCGGGTTCTCCAGTCGCACCCCGACCACCAGACCCGGCGTGGTGGGCAGCGTCAACTGCGGCACGACCGCGATGGCCAGCCCACTCTGCACCAGGCCGATCAGCGTGGATACATGCCGCACCTCGCAAACCGGTCGTGGGAAATGCGCCACCCCGGCCAGTGCCTGGTCGATCAGCACCCGGTTGCGGCTCGCATGCGAGACCAGCGCATACGGGTGTTTCGCCAGGTCATCCCATTGCACGGAGCGGCGTCGGGCGAGCGGGTGTCCGACCGGGCAGGCCACCACGAAGGACTCCTTGAGCAAGGCGGTGAAGTCGACTTCCGGATCCTGCATGCCGGTGTAGTTCAGTGCGAAATCGGCTTGCCCGTTCTTGACGCAGTCGAGCACTTCGTCCGCGCCTTCCTCGACGATGCGCACCAGCACATGCGGGTGTTTCTCGCGAAACGCCTGGATCACCGACGGCAGGAAGTGATGCACGGCGGAGAAGACGCAACCGACGGTGACGTCGCCGGCTTCCAGGTGTGCCACGTCATGCAGGCTTACCACCGACTGGTCGAGCCCCTCGATCGCGCCGCGCACCTCGCCCAGGAAGCGCCGGCCGAGCAGCGTCAGGTGCACGCTGCGGGTCGTGCGGTCGAACAGGCGCACGTCCAGCAGCGCTTCCAGGTGCGCGATGCGGCGCGACAGCGCGGGTTGGGACAGGTGCAGCACCTTGGCCGCGGCGGCAAAGCTCTGCAGTTCACCGACGGTGACAAAGGCCCGCAGATCGGCCAGGGAGGGTTTCAGCATCGTCGTTCCATTATTGCAATAACTGCATCAAGCCATCTGAAAGATGCAATTTACAACAGGCGGGGACGGCGTCAAGATCGCGCCAAACAGGAGACAACACCATGAAACGCCGCCAATTGATCCAGGCCGCTTCGGCCGCCATCGCATTGCCACAACTCGCATTCGCACAGTCCTATCCGAGCAAGTCGATTCGCTACATCGTTCCGGTCTCGGCCGGTGGTGGCAGCGACATGATCGCCCGGGTATTGACCGAACGCTGGGCCAAGGTGCTCGGCCAGGGCTTCATCGTCGACAACCAGAGTGGCGGCGGCGGCGTGGTCGCCTGCCAGGCCACCGCGCGTGCGCCGGCTGACGGCTATACGCTGTTGCAGGGTTATGTCGCCACGCACGGCACCACGCCGGCCACGCGCCGGGTGTCCTACGACGCGATCAAGGACTTCACGCCGATCGGCATGATCGGCGCCACGCCCAACGTGCTTGCGGTCAACGCCTCGCTGCCGGTCAAGGACATCCAGGAGTTCATCGCCTATGTCAAGCGCAATCCGGGCAAGGTCAACTACGGGTCGGCCGGTGCCGGCTCGCTGACGCACCTGACGATGGAACTGCTCAAACAGGAGACCGGCGCCTTCATGCTGCACATTCCCTACCGGGGCATCGCACCGGCGATCAACGACGTGCTCGGCGGGCAGACCCAGGCGATGTTCCCCGGCCTGGCCGCCGCATTGCCACATCTGCGCTCCGGCCGCATGCGTGCACTGGCCGTCACCGGCAAGCAGCGCAGCCCGCAGATCAAGGATGTGCCGACGATGGAAGAGGTCGGCTTCAAGGGTTTCGATGCGATGCAGTGGTATGGCTGCGTCGGTCCGGCCGGCATGCCGGAAGACGTCGTGCGCAAGCTGAACGAAACCATGATCACCGTGCTGAAGTTGCCGGAACTGGCCGAGAAGCTGTCCAGCGAGGCGGTCGAGCCCTGGCCGATGTCGCCGGACCAGTTCGGCCAGTACATGCGCAACGACATCACCCGCTGGACCGCCCTGGCCAAGGCCCGAAAGATCCAGCTCGACGAATAACGGCGATCGCGATCGCCTGCTTCCCGAATGGCGGCCATTGCCGCCTTCACCCGCCTTTGCCCATCGCTCCCCGCCTGACCTCTTGACCTGAAAGCAGAACCCCGTGGCACGCAATACCCATGTCGCCGCCGACACCTCGGCGCCTCCGATCACGAAAATACTTGCCGAATTCGTCACCAGCCATCCGCAGCGCGGCTGGAGCGATGCGGTCGACCATGAGGCGCATCGCACCTTCTACAACTGGCTCGGTTGCGCGATCGGCGCGGCACGGCATGAAGCGGCCGATGCCGCGGTCTCGGCCGTCGAGATGTTGCAGCCGGCGCCGCAGGCCTCGGTGCTCGGGCGCAGCGAACAGGTCGACATGGCCAGTGCCGCACTGGTCAACGGCATCACCTCGCACACCTTCGACTTCGACGATACCCACCTCAAGACCATCATCCATCCGGCCGGACCGGTTGCCTCGGCCGTGCTGGCGCTGGCCGAGCACCGTGGCAGCAATGGGCGCGACATGCTCGATGCGATGGTGCTGGGTATCGACGTGGCCTGCCGCATCGGCAACGTCATGTACCCCGACCACTATGACCGTGGCTGGCACATCACCGGCTCCACCGGCATGCTCGGCGCGGCGGCTGCGTGTGCACGCCTGCTACGGCTTGATGCACAGCAGACGACGATGGCGCTGGGTATCGCGGCCTCTCAGCCGGTAGGCTTGCGCGAGCAGTTCGGCACCATGACCAAGCCGTTCCACCCGGGCGGTGCGGCCCGTGCCGGCCTGATGTCCGCATTGCTGGCCAGCCGCGGCTTCACCGCAAGCCCGCGTGCACTGGAAGCGCCGCGTGGTTTCGTCCAGGTGGCCTCGGACAAACGGGCATGGAACGAGGTGACGGACGAACTCGGCGAGCGCTTCGAGATTTCCTTCAACACCTACAAACCCTTTGCCTGCGGCATCGTGATCCATCCCAGTATCGACGCCTGTGTGCAACTCAAGGCGCGCGGTGTCACGCCGGAGCAGCTCGAACGCCTGGAGCTGCGGGTGCATTCGCTGGTGCTGGAACTCACCGGCAAGAAGGAACCCAAGGACGGCTTGCAGGGCAAATTCAGCGTGTACCACGGTTGTGCGGTCGGCCTGATCTACGGGCAGGCCGGGGAAGAGGAGTTCTCGGACCAGGTGGTCAACCACCCGGACGTGGTGGCGCTGCGCAACAAGGTGCAGGCCAGCGTCGACGACGGGATCCGGGAGGAGTCGGTGTTCGTGCGCGCCCACCTGAAGGACGGCCGCCAGATCGATGTCGAGGTGGAGCATGCAATCGGCTCCATGCAGAACCCGCTGACCGACCCGCAGCTCGAGGCCAAGTTTCACAACCTGGTCAAGCCTGTGCTGGGCGAGGCGCGGGCAGGCGAGATCACCGGCCTGTGCCGGGGCCTCGGCTCGCTGGACGACATGCGCGCCTTGACCGCCTTGTGCCGGCCGTAAGGAGTATTGCCATGCCACACCTTCCGGCCTCCACCGCCCTGCAACGTTTTCGTGTCGTCGACCTGACCCAGGTCCGCGCCGGCCCCACCTGCTGCCGGCAACTGGCCGACTGGGGCGCTGACGTGATCCAGGTGCAGATGCCGGAGCACATGCGCGGCGATGACACGCTCGGCGGACAGGATGGCTCCGACTACCAGTACACCCATCGCAACAAGCGCTCGATCACGCTGAACCTGAAAGAGGCCGAGGGTATTGCCACGCTCAAGCGGCTGATCGCCAGCGCCGACGTCGTGGTGGAGAACTTTCGCCCGGACGTGAAGTTCCGCCTTGGCATCGACCATGCGACGCTGGCGGAGCAGAACCCGCGCCTGGTCTACGCCAGCATCTCGGGTTTCGGCCAGACCGGCCCGCTGGCCGCACGGCCGGGTTTCGACCAGATCGCCCAGGGCATGGGCGGCCTGATGTCGGTGACCGGAACCGCCGGCGACGGACCGATGCGTGTCGGCATACCGATTGCCGACCTGTGCGCCGGCATCTTTGCCGCACAAGGCATTCTGGTGGCGCTGCTCGAACGCGAGAGTTCCGGCAAGGGACAGTGGCTGCATACCTCGCTGCTGGAGTCGATGGTCTACATGATGGACTTCCAGACCTCGCGTTACCTGATCGACGGTGACGTGGCCACACAGGCCGGCAACTTCCACCCGACGAGTATTCCCACCGGCGTGTACAAGGCGCGCGACGGCTACATGAACATCGCGGTATTCGGCTCCAAGATCTGGGAACGGTTCTGCAACATCCTGGGCGCGCCGGAATGGATCGACGATCCGCGCTACCACGACAAGGCGTCGCGCTCGGTCAACCGCGACACCCTCAACGAGGCGATCAACCAGCGCCTGGCCTTGCAGGATCGCAGCCACTGGGTCACGCATTTCAACGACGGCGGCGTGGCCTGTGGCCTGATCAACGACATGCGCGATGTGTTTGCCGAACCGCAGGTGCAGCACCTGGGCATGGTCAA
>JBFJZP010000175.1:0-6330 GCA_041622095.1 Burkholderiaceae bacterium
CCCAGTCGTCGACCACCATCTTGGACATGATGTCGGTCAGGCTGAGTTCGACCGCACTCATCGTGCCGTAGGGCACGACAAAGGCGCCGGGCTTGATCCACTCGGTCTTGAGCATCGGCTCGGGTTCGCGCAACCGGGTCGCCTCGACGACGATGTCGGCGCCCTCCACCGTGTCTTGCCAGTTGTCGCACACCCGCACCGGCTTGCCCAGGTCCTTCGACAGGCGCGCACCGAAGGCGTCGCGGCTTTCGGGACGCGCGGAATGCACCCGAATCTCGTCGAAGTCGAACAGCTTGTCGAGCAGGCGCACGTTCCAGTAGGCGGTGCCGCGCGCGCCGACATGGCCGAGGATCTTCGAGTTCTTGCGCGCCAGGTGCTTGGCACCGAGGGCGGTGATCGCGCCGGTGCGCATGTCGGTGATGGCGGTTGCGTTCACGATGGCGATCGGCACGCCGGTCCGCGGATCGAACAGGTTGAGCATGCCGAGTTCCGACGGCAGGCCCAGCTTGTAGTTGTCGACGAAGTCGCCCACCACCTTGACGCCGGCCAGGTTCAGCGGCGCGCCGATCGCCCCGCGCAACACGTTGAAGTGGCCATCGACTCCGGCCTTGGGCGCCAGATGCACACGGGGCTCGATCACGCAGCTGCCGCGCCCTTGCGCTGCCAGGCTGGACTCGATCGCCTGCAGCGTCTCGTCGTCGGTGAGTGCCAGCTGGGCGATGTCCACGCCGTTCAGATAAGTCAGGTAACTGGGTTCCATGGGGTTCTTTGTGGTGTGAGTGAAGAAATCGGTTGCGCAAGCAAAGCCGCGATCAGACCGTGCGCAATGCGTGGCCGGCGATGACCCCGACTGGTATGTCACGGCGGATGTATGCGGAATCGGTGACGTGATGTGACATGGGTCAGGGCCTTGGGCGGTGTCTTGGGCGAGGGGGTTCGTCTGTGGCAGGACCGTGGGACGAAGATTAGTGGCAGGACCATGACAAGTAAAATTCAGAATTCTTAGGGCTTCGTATTGGAAAAGCTAATGCACCAACATGGTTGGCCGGGCGCTGCCGCTTTCGACCTGCGCGCATGAACTTCTCGCTGCGCCAGATCCGCTATTTCCTGGCCACGGCACAACTCGGGCAGGTGTCGCGCGCAGCCGAGCAACTGCATGTGACGCAGTCGGCGGTCACCTTGTCGATACGGGACCTGGAGCGGGACCTGGGTTATGCGCTGTTCAAGCGCGAATCACACGGCATGGAGCTGACCGACGACGGACGCCAGTTCCTGTCGCATGCGCTGGAGATCGAGACGGCGATCGACAAGGTGCGCAACATCGCGCGCTGCAACGAGATGGCCGGCGAGATCACGCTGGCGGCCAGCAGCACCGTGGTCGGTTATTTCCTGGCCGAACACATCCACCGCCTGTCCGAGCTGCATCCGCGTTTGCAGATCTCGATCCTCGAACTCGATCGGCAGCAGATCATGGCGGGTCTGCTTGCGGGCGAGTTCCCGCTGGCGCTGCTGGTGACATCGAACGTGCACGATCCGGCCATCCGTACCCAGACCCTGTTCGACTCGCGCCGTCGCCTGTGGGTGGCGTCCGGCCACCCGCTGCTGCACCAGAATGAAGTGCATCTTGCGGATGTGGTCAACGAGCCGCTGATGTTGTTGACGGTGGACGAAGCAGCCGATGCGGCTGCACGTTACTGGGGTCAATACGGACTGCAACCGAATGTCCGTTTGCGCTCGACCTCGATCGAAGCGATTCGCAGCATGGTGGCCAACGCACAAGGCATTGCGATCGCTTCCGACATGCAGTACCGGCCCTGGTCACTCGAAGGCAAGCGTGTCGAGACGGTACTGCTGGCGGACGCGATCCAGCCCTTGTCGATCGGCATGGCCTGGCGCAAAGACGCGGCGATCACGCCGGCCACCCAGCTGGTGCTGGACTATTTCCGCAAGCGTTACCTGGACCCGCCGATCCGGCACAAGGCTGCACGCCGCTAGTGGCGGCGCCGGGAGCCGACCCTGCCGGCTGGCACGCCAGCCAGCAGGGCTTTCGACAACCCGGTGTCAGGCGACGCCGTGCGCCTTGAACCAGGCCAGCATCTGCTGCCAGCCATCCTCTGCCGCTTCCTTGCGATAGCTCGGCCGGTAGTCGGCATGGAAGGCATGGGGCACGCCCGGGTACAGGATGAAACGGCTGGCCCGGGCATTCTTGTTGCCCCCCTTGAGCACCTCCTGCAACCGGGCCACTTCGGCGACCGGGATGCCGGAATCGGCGCCGGCGTACAGGCCGAGCACCGGCGCATGCAGATCGGCCGCCACGTCATGCGGTGTTTTCGGCATCGTGCCCGGAACCGGGTTCAGGCCGCCGTACCAGGCCACGCCTGCCTTGATCTTCTTGCTGTGTGCGGCAAACATCCAGACCGAGCGACCACCACGGCACATGCCGGTCACGCCGATCTTGCGTGCATTGACCTTGGGTTGGGTCTCGACAAACGCCACCAATGCATCCAGATCGCCCAGCATCACCGGATCGGCGAGCTTGTTGGCTTCGGTGACCACGGCGCGGATCTCGGTCAGTTTGGTCAGATCGCCAAAACGGAAAAACGGATCGAGCGTGACGCCGACATAACCCAGCCTGGCAAGCCGGCGGCACATGTCTTTCTGGTACTCATGCATGCCGAAGATCTCGGGAATCACGATCACCACCGGGTATTTTCCCGGCTTGGCCGGCGCAGCCATGTAGGCCGGCAACTTCTCGGCACCCACCGGCACCCATACCTCGCCGGCATCCAGGCCATCGGCCGGGGTGCGGATCACGGTCTGCGACTGCACCGGGCCTGCCGCCAGCGCAAAACCCACGGTGGTGGCAGCGGCCATGAAGCCGCGCCGACTTGACTGCACCGGCGGCAACAGACTCTCGAGGTGGGGGTCGGCAAAGATGCTTGCTTCTTTCTGCATGGAAAACTCCAGTGGTTGATGTGTGACGAAGACGGGCCGAATCGACCGGCGAACACGGCACCGTACCGGGTCCGGCGGCCAGTAACCCTGCATGGACGCAATAAATACCGGATAGTTCAGGAAATCCGCGAAAAAAGCCCATGTGCGTAAACTGGTCGCTACTAGATGAAAGGAAACAGCATATGTCCACCTTGTCCACCAGCACCCATGTCTTCCACCGCCATCTGCATGTCAAGCCACCGGTTGCCACCGGCGGCGAGGGCCTGTTCCTGACCGACTCCGAGGGCCGAACCTACATCGACGCGTCCGGCGGCGCAGCAGTGTCCTGCCTCGGGCATGGGCACCCGGACGTCATCGCCGCGATGCATGCCCAGATCGACAAGCTGGCGTATGCCCACACCAGTTTCTTCACCACCCAGGTGGCCGAGGAACTGGCCAACAACCTGATCGCCAGCGCCCCCGAGGGCATGAGCCATGTGTATTTCGTCAGCGGCGGCTCGGAGGCGATGGAGGCGGCGATGAAGATGGCACGCCAGTATTACGTCGAGATCGGTCAGCCGCAGCGGCGCCACTTCATCGCCCGGCGCCAGAGTTACCACGGCAACACGCTGGGGGCGCTGGCGGTCGGCGGCAACCAGTGGCGGCGCGAACCGTTCGCACCGATCCTGATTCCGGCCACCCATGTATCCCCGTGTTATCCCTACCGCGAACAGAAAGCGGACGAGACACCCGAGCAATATGGCCTGCGCCTGGCGAAGGAACTGGACGAAACGATCCAGAAACTCGGACCGGACCAGGTCATCGCGTTTGTCGCCGAAACCATCGGCGGCGCCACCGCCGGCGTGCTGGTGCCGGTGCCGGGTTATTTCAAGGCGGTGCGCGAAGTCTGCGACCGCCACGGCGTGTTGCTGATCCTTGACGAGGTGATGTGCGGCATGGGCCGCTCCGGCACCTTGCATGCCTGCGAGCAGGAGGGTGTGGTGCCGGACCTGCTGGCGATTGCCAAAGGCCTGGGCGGCGGTTACCAGCCGATCGGTGCGGTGCTGGCCCAAAACAAACTGGTGGATGCCATGTCCAAGGGTAGTGGCTTCTTCCAGCATGGCCATACCTACCTCGGCCATGCGGTGGCCTGCGCAGCCGCGCTGGCAGTGCAGCGCGTGATCGAGCGCGACGGATTGCTGGAAAAGGTGCGCCGCAACAGCCTGGTGTTCGAGGCCTTGTTGCGCAAGACCTTTGGCGACCATCCGCATGTCGGTGACATCCGCGGGCGCGGCTTCTTCTGGGGCGTTGAACTGGTGCAGGAACGCGGCGGAAAAAAGCCCTTCGACCCGAAGAAAAAGCTGCATGCACAGGTCAAGAAACAAGGGTTTTCCCGAGGATTGATGGTTTACCCGATGGGCGGAACCGTCGACGGATGGTATGGTGACCATGTGTTGCTGGCACCCCCATTCATCGCCAGCGAGGCCGATCTGGCCCTTATCGTTGAACGGCTTTCAGCCGCTGTGGATGCCGCAATTGCGGACATCCGATAGACACCCCCACGGCACATCCGTGTTCGTGACCCAACTGTTTTTTTGGAGAGGAAACTAACCATGACCAAGACCCCCCTTCTCAAGACCCTGGCCATCGCCGCGGCATTCTCCGGCGCACTGGCCAGCGCGCCTGCCGTGGCGCAACAAAAGTTCGTCACGATCGGCACCGGCGGTGTGACCGGCGTGTATTACGCCGCAGGCGGCGCTATCTGCCGGCTGATGAACAAGGACCGCGCGAAACACGGCATCCGCTGCTCGGTCGAATCGACTGGCGGCTCGGTGTTCAACATCAACACCATCAAGGCCGGCGAGCTCGACTTCGGCGTGGCCCAGTCCGACTGGCAGTTCCATGCGTCGAAAGGCTCGGCGGTGTTCGAGAAGGACGGCCCGTTCAAGGAATTGCGTGCGGTGTTCTCGGTGCATCCGGAGCCGTTCACGGTGCTGGCACGCAAGGAAGCCAACATCACCAAGTTCGAGGACTTCAAGGGCAAACGCTTCAACGTCGGCAACCCTGGCTCCGGCACCCGTGCATCGATGGAGTCGCTGCTCACCTCCATGGGCTGGAAACTCAGCGACTTCGCGCTGGCATCCGAGCTCAAGGCCGATGAACACGGCGCTGCCTTGTGCGACAACAAGATCGACGGCTTCTTCTATGGTGTCGGCCACCCGGCTGCCAACATCCAGGATCCGGTCACGACCTGCGGCGCCAAGCTGGTCCCGTTGACCGGCCCTGCGGTCGACAAGATCGTCTCCGGCGCACCGTATTACGCCAAGGTCAGCATCCCGGGCGGCATGTACGCCGGCAACCCGAACCCGACCCCGACCTATGGCGTGCTGGCGACCTTCGTCTCGTCCACCAAGACACCGGATGCGGTCGTCTATGAACTGGTCAAGGCGGTGTTCGAGAACTTCGACGACTTCAAGAAGCTGCATCCGGCGTTCGGCAACCTCGATCCGAAAGACATGATCAAGAACGGCAACTCCGCACCGCTGCATCCGGGTGCTGTCAAGTACTACAAGGAAAAAGGCTGGATGTAAGTCCCGCCCAAACCACCTTGCCCTGGCCCGCCGGGGCACGGGGCCTGTTCCTCCGGACTGGTACAGCGCCGGGCGAACAGGCCTTTTTCAATGGCGGGCAACCCACGAGAATCTCAACCCATTTGCCGGGAGTCGCTAATGGCATCGAACGACAACAAAGAGACCAAAACCAGCGCGGAAATCGACGTCAACAAGTTGATGGCGGAATCCGATACCGGTGGGCGCAACCCCAGCATCGGCATCAAGAAGCTGATGCTCTACGTGGCGCTGGCCTGGAGCCTGTTCCAGTTATGGATCGCATCCCCACTGCCGTTCGTCGTCAATTTCGGCGTTTTCAATGACACCCAGTCGCGCGCCATTCACCTGGCGTTCGCGGTCTTCCTGGCCTACCTGGCTTATCCGGCGTTCGCCAACTCCCGGCGCGACCGGGTGCCGATGCTGGACTGGATATTTGCACTGGTCGGCGCCTTCTGCGCTGCCTACCTGTTTTTCTTTTACCGTGAACTGGCGACCCGCCCGGGCCAGCCGACGCAGCAGGACCTGGTCGTTGCGGTGACCGGTGTCGTGTTGCTGCTGGAGGCCACCCGCCGGGCCCTGGGCCTGCCGATGGTCATTGTGGCGGTGGTATTCCTTGGCTACACCTTCGCCGGCCCCTACATGCCGGACATGATCGCGCACAAGGGCGCATCGATCTCGCGTGCGATGTCGCACCAGTGGTTGACCACCGAGGGTGTGTTCGGCGTTGCGCTGGGCGTGTCCAGCGGCTTCATCTTCCTGTTCGTGTTGTTCGGCTCGCTGCTCGACC
>JBFJZP010000176.1:0-6324 GCA_041622095.1 Burkholderiaceae bacterium
TGTTCAGTTTCTTCCGGAAAAAAACCCCACCCGCCCAGCCAGACCCGGAAAAGACCGTGGCGCCGGATGCCACCACCGTTGCGCCCGAGACCTTGCCGCCGGCCGCGGTGCGCACCGGATCGGTCCGATTCTCGCTGCCTGGCGCCGAACCGGAAGAGACACCGGTCGCGGTATCGGAACGGGCCTCCTGGACCAGCCGGCTGCGCACCGGCCTGCGCCGCACCGGCAGCAGCATCGCGTCGGTATTCACCGGCACCACGATCGACGAGGCCTTGTATGAAGAACTCGAATCCGCGCTGGTGCTGGCCGATTCCGGTGTCAAGGCAACGCAGTTCCTGCTCGACACCCTGCGTCAGCGCGTCAAGCAGACCAAGGCCAAGGACCCGGCAGCCGTCAAGGCACTGCTGATCGACGTCTTGACCGAACTGCTGACCCCGCTGGAGAAGACCCTGACTGTCGGAGAGTTCAAGCCAACCGTGATTATGATGGTAGGCGTCAACGGTGCCGGCAAGACCACATCGATCGGGAAACTCACCCGGCACCTGGGTTATCGCGGTGCCTCGGTGCTGCTGGCGGCGGCCGACACCTTTCGCGCCGCGGCCAAGGAGCAACTCGCGGTCTGGGCCGACCGCAACACCGTCGAGATCGTCAGCCAGCAAGGCGGCGACCCGGCCGCGGTCAGCTATGACGCGGTGACCGCGGGACGCGCACGCGGCAAGGACGTGGTGCTGGTCGATACCGCCGGGCGCCTGCCGACCCAGCTGCACCTGATGGAAGAACTGCGCAAGATCAAGCGCGTCATCTCCAAGGCCGACCCGGCCGCCCCGCATGAGGTGCTGCTGGTCATCGACGGCAACACCGGCCAGAACGCACTGGCCCAGGTCAAGGCCTTCGACGAGGTGCTGAAGCTGACCGGCCTGATCGTGACCAAACTCGACGGCACCGCCAAGGGCGGGGTGCTGGCGGCTATCGCCCGAGAGCGCCCGGTGCCGGTGTATTTCATCGGCGTCGGCGAAAAGCTCGAGGAACTCGAAACCTTCAATGCGCGGGAATTTGCACAGGCGCTGCTGGGTTGACCGATCGGCGCCATACCGACTGGCGTAAGAAATCCGACCGGCACACGACCATTGCTGAACGCGCCGGACGCAAGAACCGGCGCATTGGCAAGCCGACCCGCAACTGAAATGGAACCGATCACCCATGCCGCAGCCCTTCCTGTCCTCCCTGCCCAACCGACGCCAGATCCTGGCCCTGCTGGCCGGCTCCGCCACGTTGCCACTGTGGGCGCAAAGTCCGCAGGCCTGGGCCGCGATCTTGACCCGCGCGCGCGGCCAGACGGTTTATTTCAATGCCTGGGCCGGCAGCGAAATGATCAATGCCTACATCCGCTGGGCGGGTGAGCAGGTCCAGCAACAGTTCGGCGTGCGGCTCGAACACGTCAAGATCACCGAGACCGCCGAAGTGGTCAAGCGGGTGCGGACCGAAAAGGCGGCCGGCAAGCGCGACGGCAGCGTCGACCTGGTGTGGATCAATGGCGAGAACTTCCTGACGATGAAACGCGAAGGGCTGCTGTTCGGCCCGTTCGCCGAGCAGCTGCCGAACTTTCGTTATGTCGATGTGGCCGGCAAACCGACGACCCGGGTCGACTTCTCCGAGCCGGTCGATGGCATGGAGGCCCCCTGGGGCATGGCACAGCTGACTTTCTTTGCCGACCGCAAGCGGGTACCCACCCCGCCGCGCGACATGGCCGGCCTGCTGGAATTCGCCCGCGCCAACCCGGGGCGCGTCAGCTACCCGCGACTACCGGACTTTCACGGCACCAGCTTCGTCAAGCAGGCGCTGGTCGAACTCAACCCGGACCGTGCCGCCCTGTACCGTCCGGTCACGCCCGAGAGCCTGGCGCGAATGACGGCGCCTTTGTGGACATATCTCGACGCGCTGCACCCGCATCTGTGGCGCGCCGGACGCCAGTTCCCGCAAAACGCTGCCGCCGTCCGGCAGATGATGTCGGACGGCGAGTTGATGATCGCCCTGACCTTCAATCCGAACGAGGCGGCCAACGAGATTGCAGCCAAACGACTGGCCGACAGCGTCTACAGCTTCCAGTTCAGCGGCGGCACCATCGGCAATACCCATTTCCTGGCCATCCCGGTCAATGCCCGGGCCAGTGCCGGCGCACAGGTGGTGGCGAACTTCATGCTGTCGCCGCTGGCGCAAGCGCGCAAGGCCGATATCGCGCATTGGGGCGATCCGACTGTGCTGGCGCTGGACAAACTCGGCGCCGCCGACCGCGCCCGCTTCGGCAGTGGCATGGCGCCTGGCCAGGTCGAGCAGACCATGCCCACCATCCTGGAGCCGCACGGCAGCTGGGTCGACCCGCTGGAAAAGGAATGGTTGCGGCGCTTCGGCGCTTGACGCAGGACAGGCCGCGCGCCGACTCAGCGCCGAGCCGTCGGTGGCCGGCGGTCGCACAAGCCGGAGAACAACATCTCGCCGCCGGGCGCGCTGCGCCGGATGTCCAGCGCCTTGCGGTTGATCCGCCAGACGCTGTTGGCGCCGAAACGCACCTCGTCATTGGTGACCGCGCCCGAACTCAGCCACTGGCGATTCACCGCCACCGCACTGGCCGAGGCGCTATAGCGAACCTCGACGCCATGGCGAACCTCGGTGCTGCCATCGGGCTGCAGATCGCAATAGACTGTCTGCATGTCGCCCGGTCCGCCCCGCTCGTAGATGGCGCGCGCCACCTCGGAAGCCCGCCCCGGCTGGCGCGTGCTTTCACAGGCGAATTCCGCGCTGGCCCAGGTTCCGTCGAGCAAGACCACATCGTCGTATTCCAGCGCCTGCGGATCGACCGTGCGCGTGGCCACGCTCTTGCGCCGCGCGAAGCGCATCGGCTTGCGGCAATCGACGACAAAGTGGATCTGGCCCCGCAAGGGATAAGGCTGGTCGACATGGATCTGCAACAAGGTACCGGCGACATGGTCACGATCCAGGATCTCGAGCGACAGGTTGTCGATGCCGAACAACACGTCATCGACACGCTGCAGCAGCTGGAATCCCCGATTGCTGGTCCACTGCGCATGCGCCAGGCCGCTGGCCAGCAGCATCAGGACCAGCAGCAGCTTGCGACAGAACAGCGTCGCACCCTTGTTGCACCAGCACATCACGGATACCGATTCCCGCAGGCCACGCCTGCAACCGTGGCGCGCCGCCGCCTGGCAACGCGCCCGTTGTTATAGTTTCACCCCTGCCCGTCCCGGGCCCACACCTGCGCCACTGGCGATCCTCATGACCACCCTGTTACCCCATATCGAAATGGCCTCCGGGCCCAACCCCGACGCCGCCGTGATCTGGTTGCATGGCCTGGGCGCCGACGGCAACGATTTCGCTGCGATTGTGCCCGAGCTCGACCTCGGCGGATGCCGCCCGATACGTTTCATCTTCCCGCACGCGCCCAGCATGCCGGTCACCGTCAATGGTGGTTATGTGATGCCGGCCTGGTACGACATCATGGGGACCGATCTGCAAAAACGCGAGGACGCTGGCGGGATTCGTCGCTCGGCACAGTCGATCGAGGCCTTGATCGCCAACGAGGTGGCGCGTGGCGTCGATTCGCGCCGCATCGTGCTCGCCGGCTTCTCGCAGGGATGCGCGATCGCACTGCACACCGGGTTGCGCCACGGTGCGCCGCTGGCCGGCATCATCGCCTTGTCCGGCTACCTGCCGCTGGCCGCCGAACTGGCGGCCGAGGCGAACCCCGCCAACCGGCAGATCCCGGTCTTCATGGCGCATGGCAGCGCCGACCCGGTGGTGCCGATCGCACGCGGCGAAGCGTCGCGCGCGCTATTGCAGACCATGGGATATCCGGTGCAATGGCACAGTTATCCGATGCAGCACAGCCTGCACCCGCGCGAGATCCAGGACATCGGCAACTTCCTGCAGTCGGTGCTGGGCCGCGACGACGGCTGAACCGTCGCCCCCAGAATGCGCCGAACCCGGGACCGAACGCCGCGGCGCCAGCGCCCATGACCGACGCCGCGACTGCACGCACTTACACATCGACAGCGCCTCGCACCGACCTGGCCTGGGCGCTGGTGCTGGCCGGCCTGCTCGGCATTCCGGTGCTGTACGCCACCGGCGCGGCGCTGTGGGCCGGCCTGGACCTGGAGGCCTGGCGCAACATGTGGGCCGCGCCACAGACGCTGCGTGCGCTCGGGCTCAGCCTGTGGACCGGGGTCACGTCGAGCCTGCTGGCAGTCGGACTGAGCGCCTGGATCATGTCGCGCAGTTTCCCGTCGCGCTGGCCTGCGCTGGTGCGCCTGCTCGGGCCGATGCTGGCAGTGCCGCATGCCGCGTTCGGCATCGGGCTGGTGTTCCTGCTCAGTCCCAGCGGCTGGCTGCTGCGTCTGCTGTCGCCATGGGCCAGCGGATTCACCGATCCACCTCCCTGGACCACGAGCCAGGATCCCTGGGGCCTGGGCCTGATCCTGGTACTGGTGGCCAAGGAGGTTCCATTTCTGCTCTGGGCCGCCGCCGCGCACCTGCAACGCGCCGATGTGGCCTTGCGCCTGGTGCGGGAGCGTGACCTGGCGCGCACCATGGGTTATGCCCCCAGCCAGGCCTGGTGGCGGGTGGTCTGGCCCCAGCTGTGGCCGCGCCTGACCTGGCCGATGCTGGCGGTGCTGGCGTATTCGATGACCGTCGTCGACGTCGCCCTGGTGGCCGGCCCGGCGGCACCGCCGACGCTGGCGGTACAAGCCTGGTCCTGGCTGCTCGACGCCGATCCCGCCACCAACCGGCAAGGGGCTGCCGCTGCCTGGCTGCTCGCCATCACGCTGGCGGCGGTGGCCATGGTCTTGTGGAGCCTGCCCCGCTGGCGCGGATGGCGGGTACGCCGCACATCCGGCGTGCGCGGCCGATGGCCACCAAGCCATGTCGACCGCAGCGCGATGCGCGGCCTGCTCGCCTTGCTGGCGCTGTATCTGGTGGTCATGCTGGCGCTGGCGGTCGGCAGCGTGTCGGGCATCTGGCCGTTTCCACGCCTGTTGCCGCAAACCATCACCTGGGCCGCCTGGATCTCGGTATGGGACAGTGCATCGACGCTGGGCACGACGCTGACGCTGGCATTGGCCAGTGCCATCACCGCCTTGTTGTGGTCGGTGGCCTGGCTGGAGACGGCGCCCAGGCAGTGGGATGAGTGGTTGCGCCGGGTGGTCTACCTGCCGCTGGTGCTTCCGTCGGTGCTCTGGGTGGTCGGCATCCATGCGGCCACCGTGCGCTGGGGCCTGGACACCCGCTGGAGCGGCTTGTGGCTGGCGCACAGCCTGGCCTGCGTACCGTATGTGCTGATCACGCTGGCGCCGGCTTACGGCGGGTTCGACCCCCGTTTCCGCCAGGTCACCGCATCATTGGGCCATGGACGTGCGCGTTTCCTGCTGCGCGTCAAATGGCCGCTGCTGCGGGCCGCCTTGTGGGCATCACTGGCCGTCGGATTCGCGGTCAGCGTGGCGCAGTACCTGCCGACCCTGTTCATCGGCGGCGGGCGCTTCGCGACGGTGACGACCGAGGCGATCACGCTGGCCGCCGGCGCCCAGCGTTCACTGACATCGGCTTATGCCTGGCTGCAATGGTGCCTGCCGGTGCTTGCGTTCGGGCTGGCCAGCTGGGCCGGGCAAGCGCGCCGGTTCAGGCGCTGAAGCCCATCCGACCGATGCGGCGCGACATGCCGCCGATCGCGGTCATGTTTTTTCCATCGCCCTTATTTGCTGGCGCCAGCGGCCGGTGCCTGGATTCCCAGCCGACCGGCCACCGCGCGATCGAGCGCCCGGATCTTGGCCTCGATCAGGGGTTTGGTCTCGGCCACGAGTTTCTCGGTCAGGCCTTTTTGCATCTCGCCGCCCAGCGACTGGAACTTGCGGTTGACCGGCGACTCGATGATCGCGATCAGTTGCCTGAGTTCCTCTTCGGTGAAACGTTCGTCCAGCACGACGCCGATGGTCGAGGGGGCCAGTGCAACCGCCTTGTCACGCACGACCGGAACCGCCTCGTCGACGTATTTCTTGACGTCGGCCTCGATATCCCGCGCGACCGCCTGGCGCTTGTCGGGCGGAATCCGTTGCTGCAGCAGCGGCCCGGCACGTTGCATGAGAACCTGGGCCGGTTGCTCGGCCATCGCGCGCGCGACCAGTTCGATGGCCGGCTGTTGCAATTGCAGAACCTTGGCCACCAGCTCCTTCTTTGCCGGTGTCGACTCGGCGTATGCGGCGCCGGCGGCGGCGAGCATCGCGACAACAATCAGTTTCTTCATGCAGGTCCCTTCAA
>JBFJZP010000177.1:0-6271 GCA_041622095.1 Burkholderiaceae bacterium
ACGACCCGAGAGCCGCGCCGCATTCGGCGAGCGCCTGACGGCCGACCTGGGCAAGCCGGTGCGCGTGTGCGACAACTGGCAGGACACGGTGGAAGGCGCCGACATCGTCGTCGAGGCGACCCGGCTGCGCGAACCCGAGCCGATGCTCAAGACCGAGTGGATCAAGCCCGGCGCCTTCGTCGTGCCCTACGGCACGATGAGCGCGGTCGAGCTCAGCCTGACCGACATCATGTCCAAGATGGTGGTCGACGACTGGGGCCAGTGCAAGGGCGGCCCGTTCGGCTCCTTGCGCGCCCATGTGGAAGCCGGCAAATTGTCGGCGCAGACCCTGCACGCGGAGCTGGGGCAGATCGTCGCCGGGCTCAAACCCGGGCGGGAAAGCGATGACGAGACCATTTTGTTCTGGCACCGCGGCCTGTCGCTGAGCGACATCGCGCTTGGCCACGCGATGCTGGAGAAGGCCGCCCGCATGGGCATCGGCCAGAAGCTGCGTTTCCACTGATCCACCGGGCCCGCGCGGCGCCGGCTGCCGGCGTGCGCGTCAAGGTTCGATCCCATGCCCGTTTTTTTCCTGTTTCCCGTATCCCACCTCTTACCTGGAGAACCGCAATGCAAAAGCAATTGTCTCGGCGTGATCTGATCGCCTCCGGTGCCGGCGCCGCCGGTCTTGCCCTGTTCGGCCTGCCGTTTGCGGCGCGCGCGCAATCCGGTGGGAAGTCCCATCCGTCCGTCACGATCCGGGTACCGCGGGAGTTCACCGGCATCGACCCGTTCCACCGTTCGTCGCCATACGACGGCGATGTCGGTGGAGCCGTCTTCCAGTTCCTGATGGTGCGCAAACCCAACTCGACCGAGTTCGAGCTCGATGCGGCCCAGGAATTCAAGCAGACTTCGCCGACCACCTACGACTTCAAGCTCAAGCCCGGCCAGATGTTCACCGACGGTTTCGGCGAGATGACCGCCGAAGACGTCAAGTTCTCGTTCGAGCGTATCGCCCAGGACCCGAAGGACGGCAGCAAGGCGTCGAGCTACAAGAACGACTGGATCCACCTGGTGTCGGTCGAGGTCAAGAGCAAATACGAAGGCCGTATCGTGTTGTCCGAGCCGCGCGCCAACGTCATCGACGTGGCAATCGGCGACTTCTCCGGCTGCATCGTTTCGAAGAAGGCGGTGGCGCAGCGTGGCGCGGACCATGTGACCAAGCCGGTGGGCTCCGGTCCCTACAAGATCGCCTCGTACGACCGCCAGAAAGGAATCCAGCTGCAACGCAACCCGGCATACAAGGGCGTGCGCAAGGGCGGATTCGAGGAGATCAACCTGCGCGTGATCACCGACACCAAGACCGCCGAGCTGGCACTGCGCGCCGGCGAGATCGACTTTGCCATGCTGGCGCCGGCCGCTGCCGATCCGCTGCGCAACCTGGCCGGGCTGACGGTGAGCGACCAGCCGTCGCTGGCGTACGTCTGGATGGGCATGAACATGGAGAAGGGCCCGCTGGCGGACCTGCGCGTGCGCCAGGCGATCCGGCTCGGCCTGGACGTCGACCAGATGCTGATGGCCGGCTACAACGGCAAGGTGCCGCGCCTGAACACCTTGCTGCCACCACTGGTGGCCGGGCACTGGCGCGAGGCGCCGGTGTACAAGCGCAACGTCGCCGAAGCCAAGGCGCTGCTGGCGGCAGCCGGCGCATCCAACATCAAGCTGCGCCTGACCATCCTGAACCAGCCGGAGTACCAGAACATGGCCCTGGTGGCGCAGGCGCTGCTGGCCGAGATCGGCGTGGTCATCGAGGTCGACGCGCAACCCGGGGGCACCTACTGGAGCGCCGGCAAGGGCGACACCGGCAAGAACCTGGACCTGTACATGGCCCGCTTCAGCGGCAAACACGATCCGAACTTCATCATGCAGTGGTTCACGTCGAACCAGATCGGCAACTGGAACTGGTCGCGCTGGAACAGCCCGGAGTTCGACGCCTTGTTCAAGGCTGCAGCCGGCGAGACCGACGCGGCCAAGCGCCGGCAGATGGTGGTCGACGCGCAAAAGGCGATGGACAAGACCAGTGCCTATGTGTGGTTGACGAACGAAGCCAACGCGGTGGTCCACCGCAGCTGGCTCAAGCCGGCCAGCGTGCCGGGCTGGATCAACTGGCAATACCCCGGTTTCACCGCGGTCTGAGCCGGCAACCGCGAACGGAGCTTCCATGCAGGAAACCTGGCGTTATCTGGCAAGCCGCCTTGTCACCACGGTGTTGATCGTGCTCGGGGCGATGACGCTGCTCATCACCCTGTCCTCGATCGTGCCGGGCGACCCGGCCGCCGTGCTGCTCGGGCCGCAGGCCACGCCGGAGGCGTCAAAGCGATTCATCGAGGAAATGGGGCTGGACCAGCCGGTCCCTGTGCGGATCGGCCGGTTTTTCGTGCAGGTGCTGCAAGGCAACCTGGGCTCGGACATCATCTCCGGGCGTTCGGTCACCAGCATGATTGCCGAAGTCCTGCCGTACACGCTGATCCTCACCGCGGTGGCGATCGGCATCGCGGTGTTGACCGGCATACCGCTGGGCATCTTCGCGGCGACCCACCGGGGTTCCTGGCTGGACCATGTGCTGGCCTTCATGTCGGTGGCCTTCATCGCGGTGCCCGGCTTCGTGATCGCGATCTTCCTGCTGCTGGTGTTCGCGATCTGGCTCGACTGGTTGCCGGTGCTCGGTGCCAGCCGCACCGGCGAGTTCTGGGACGAGGTCCAGCGCATGGTGCTGCCATCGGTGGCGCTGGCACTGGGCTGGGTCGGATTCATCGCGCGGCTGGTGCGCACCTCGATGCTCGAGGTGATGGGAGAGCCCTATATCCGCACCTCGCGTGCCTACGGCCTGTCCGAACGCATGATCACCTACAAGTACGCGCTCAAGAACGCCTGCATACCGACCATCACCATCCTGGGCATGGGCATCGGCCGCCTGCTCGGCGGTGCGGTGCTGATCGAGATCGTGTTCGCCCGGCCGGGGCTGGGTCGGTTGATATACGGCGCGATCTCCGACCGCAACTACCCGGTGGTCCAGGGTGCGGTGCTGGTCGTGGTGGTGGTATTCGTGCTGGTCAACCTGGTGGTGGACCTCTCGTATTCGGCGATCGATCCGCGCATCCGCCATGCGAGCCAAGGTGATGGAGGTGGGCGATGAGCAAGTGGCAAGCCACCACCGACGTGTTGCGCAAGGTCTGCCGGACCCTGCCCGGCGCGGTCGGGCTGGTGATCGTGGTCGCAGTCCTGGCATGCGCGGTACTGGCGTCATGGATCGCCACGCACAACCCGGATGCGCTCAACGTGATGAACCGCTTTGCCGGTCCGTCCTGGGACCACTGGCTGGGCACCGACCACCTCGGGCGCGACCTGTTCTCGCGCATGGTGCATGGCGCCTCGGTGGCGATGCAGGTGGCGATCGCGTCGATCGCCGCATCGCTGACGGTGGGCACGGCGCTGGGCATCCTGGCGGCCTATCTGCCGGCGCGCACCGAACGCCTGGTGCTGATCCTGTTCGACGTGATCTCCTCGTTCCCCAGCCTGGTGCTTGCGCTGGCGGTGGTCGCGGTGTTCGGGCCGTCGACGCAGATCGTGATCCTGATCGTTGCGGTCACGCTGACGCCGCATTTCGGGCGTGTCGCGCGTTCGCAGGTGCTGACGCTGCGCAGCGCGCCGTTCCTGGAGGCCGAGCGTATCCTTGGGGCTTCGCCGCTGCGCATCGTGTTCAGCCATGTGCTGCCCAACATCCTGGGTCCGCTGGTGATCCTGGCATCGATGGACATACCGGTGGTCATCACGATCGAGGCCGGCCTGTCCTTTCTCGGCCTGGGTGTGCGCCCGCCGCTGGCGAGCTGGGGCACGCTGATCCAGGATGGTTACCAGTATCTGTCCGAGAGCTGGATCCCGGTGGTGGTGTCCAGCGTTGCGCTGGCCTTGGCAACACTGGGATTCACCTTGTTCGGCGAAGCCTTGCGCGACGCGGTGGATCCCCGCATCGGACGGGAGCATTGATGGACACGAAACCGAACCCGGTCGCGCCGACGGCGGCTCCACTGGTCGCGATCCGGAATCTGAAACTCGAGGCGTCGACCGCACGCGGGACCGCGCACATCCTGCGCGGCATCGACCTGGACATCGGCCGCGGCCGTATCCTGGGCGTGGTCGGCGAGTCCGGTTCCGGCAAATCCAGCCTCGCCAGTTGCCTGCTGCGCCTGTTGCCGGCCAACATCACGCGGGTCGACGGCAGCGTGGCCTTCGACGGCACCGAGTTGCTGCAGCTGAGCGACGCCCAGATGGCCGGCTGGCGCGGCCGGCGTGTCGCGATGATCTTCCAGGATCCGATGACCGCGCTCAATCCGCTGTTCACCGTGGCGACGCACCTGGTCGACGTGTTGCGCCGGCGTTATCCGGAGATCACGCGCCAGGACGCCTTGAAGCGGGCGCGCGAGGCGCTGGTGAGCGTCGGCATTGCCGATGCCGAACTGCGCATGGCGGCGTATCCGCACCAGCTATCGGGCGGCATGCGCCAGCGCGTGATGATCGCAATGGCCTTGCTGGTCGAGCCCGACCTGCTGGTCGCGGACGAGCCGACGACGGCGCTCGACGCGACGGTCGAGGCCCAGATCGTCGATCTGCTCGAAGCCCTGCGGCGCAAGTTCTCCGGCTCCATCGTCTTCATCTCGCACCATCTGGGTCTGGTGGCACAACTGTGCGACGACCTGTGCGTCATGTACGGCGGCACCGTGGTCGAGACCGGGCCGGTGGCCGAGGTGCTGGCACGACCACGCCACCCGTATACCCGTGCGCTGCTCGAATGCGAACTCGAGGACGATGCCGAAGGCGGGCGGCTCAAGTCCATTCCCGGCGAGGTGCAGGACCCGGTCAAGCCGATGACCGCCTGTGTGTTCGCGCCGCGCTGCGCGCATGCGAACGCGCAGTGTCATGGCGCAGTCCCGCCGGCGCTCGAGGTCGGCCCCGGCCACCGCGCAAGCTGTTTTCGGTTGGAGGAAATTCGATGAAGTCTCATGAACTGGCCTGCCGGCATGCGACCCCTGTGGTCCCGGGGGCGGGGCGATGAGCGCGCCGCTGGTGCGTTTCGACAAGGTGAGCGTGGTGTTCGGCGGCAAGGTGCGTGCCTTGCAGGACGTCTCGCTGACGCTGAACAAGGGCGACATCCTGGGCCTGGTCGGCGAGTCGGGTTCCGGCAAGACCACCTTGTGCCGGGTGCTGATCGGCCTGACGCTACCGACGACCGGCACCGTCACCCTCGGTGGCCAGTCGGTGGCGCAGCAACTGCGCGAGCAGCCGCTGGCGTTCCGGCGCCGGGTGCAGATGCTGCTGCAGGATGCGGTCGCGTCTCTTTCGCCGCGCATGACCATCGGTCGCACATTGGCCGAACCGATCGCGATCCACAAGCTGCCCGAGGCGCAGGCCCGTGAACGCCTGCAGGCGATCATGGCGCGGCTGGGCCTGCCGCTGGATGTGGCCGGCAAGTTTCCGCACCAGATCTCGGGCGGCCAGGCGCGGCGCGTCGGCGTGGCGCGGGCGCTGGTGATGCAGCCGGAGGTCATCGTCGCCGACGAGCCGACCGCCGGCCTGGATGTCTCGGTGCAGGGCGAGTTGCTCAACCTGATGCTGGACCTGCAGCGCGAGTTCGACCTGACCTACCTGCTGGTCAGCCACAACCTGAACGTGATCCGGCGCGTCACCCGGCGCACCGCCGTGATGTACCTGGGCCAGATCGTCGAAGAGGCGCCCACCAGTGCCTTGTTCGAACGGCCGGCACATCCTTACACCGCCGCGTTGTTGTCGACCAACCCGGCGATCGATCCGACCCGGCGCGCGCGTCGCATCGTGTTGCAGGGCGAGATTCCGAGTGTCGTGAACCCGCCCTCCGGCTGCCGGTTTCACACCCGCTGCCCGGTGGCGCAACCCCGCTGCGCTGTCGAGGAGCCGGCATTGCTCGACGTCGGCGAGGCGCGTCGCGTGCGTTGCCATTTCCCGTATTCGCTGGACCGGCCGCGTTGAAGCTGGCGCCCCTGCGCGCGCCGGCCTGCGCGACTTGGCAGCAGAATTGAACAAGCAACCCATCAAGGAATGTCATGACCATGGAACTAGGCGGTCGGCCGATCACCATCGAGGATCTTGTGCAGGTGGCCACGACGGATACACAGGTGGGCGTCGGCCAGGAGGCGATGGCGCAGGTGGCGCGGGCGCGTGAACTGGTGCTGCGGCTGGCGGCGGACGGTCCCCCGAT
>JBFJZP010000178.1:0-6248 GCA_041622095.1 Burkholderiaceae bacterium
CGACCATGCCCTTGAGCACCTTGTAGACCACGTTCTCGTCCAGATCGCAGCGCGCGATCACATGCGTGGCGTATCCGATGGTCTGGACATCCTGCGTCTGCTTGGGATAGCTGCCGGCGGGAATCACCAGCTTGGTGTAGCCGGGGTTGAGCTTGCGCATGGCCTGGAACTTGTCGTCCGGAATACCGACCAGCTTGATGTCACGCGCCGAGGCCAGGTCCATGATGGCCGATGCCGGCACGGTCGTTCCCAGCGTGAAGGCCTGCGCATTGTTGTCCTTCATCAGCGACACCGCGTCGGTATACGACACATAGCTGACCCGGGACATGTCCTGGTACTTCAGGCCATAGACCTCGAGCGACTGCATGCTGATGAACTCGGCCGTGTTGCCCTTGGGCTGCACAGCCAGCGACTTGCCCTTGAGGTCGCCCAGCGAGTTGATGTTGGCATCGGCATTGGCGACCACCTGGTAGTACTGCGGGTACAGGCTGGCCACGTTGCAGACGTTCTTCGTTGGCGCCTCGAACGGAGCCCGTCCGGCCACACCGTCTACCGTCGAGATCGAATTACCGAAACCCAGGTCGGCCTTGCCGCCGTCGACACCCTTGACGTTCGCGATACCGGCACCGGGCAACACCTGGACCTTCAGCCCGGCCTTGTCGGCGATGTTGGCGATGGCGCCTCCCAGCGGATACCAGGACCCGCCTTGCGGGCCGGTCATCAGCTTGACCTGTTGCGCATGTGCGCCGCTCGCGCCCAGCACGGCAGCGGCAAATACGATGGACAGGCTTTTGGTGGAAATGGACACGTTGTGCTCCTTGATTGTCTTTGTACGTGTGGATCGAACCGGCCATATGCGGCTCGGACAGGCATGAGGCGCAAGCCTCTGCGCGGGTGGCCGGCACCGCGCGCGAAGAACGGGTTTCAGTGGTGTCTTGTCTCCTTGCCAAACGGAATGAAAGCATCCGGGATCGCGCTTGTTGCGTGATGCCGGCTGTTGTCTGACAAGTGTGCCTGTTATAGCTGCCGGCCGTCAAGCACGAAGAGCGAAATCTACAGCGTTTGCTCCACCCGCGTGCGCAGTTCTGCCGTCACCTGCGGCATCACGCCAAACCAGGACTCGAAGGCCGGCCGGGCCTGGTGCAGCAACATGCCCAGGCCACCCACCGTACGGTGGCCACGCGCCTGCGCGGCCACCAGCAAGGGGGTCCACAGCGGCACATACACCAGGTCCGACACCACGGCCTGTAGCGGCAACGACTCCAACGCGAGGTCCAGCGCCGGCTGCCCGCCCATGCCCTGGCTGGTGGTGTTGACCAGCAGCGACACATCGATCAGCGCGTCATGGCGTTGCGCCCACGGCACCGCCACCACCGAGGGACCGAACTCCTGCGCCAGGGCCAGCGCCTTGTCCGGCGAGCGGTTGCAGACCCGGATCTCGCGCACACCCTTGTCTGACAACGCAACAATCACCGCGCGCGCGGCGCCACCCGCCCCCATCACCGCCACCGGCCCGTCATCCGGCCGCCACTGCGGCGCCTCGGCCAGCAGGCTTTCCAGGTATCCGTAGCCGTCGGTGTTCATGCCGGTCAGGGAACCATCGGCCTGCACCACGACGGTGTTGATGGCGCCTATGCGTTGCGCCACCGGATCGACCCGGTCGACCAGTGCCATCGCTGCCACCTTGTGCGGAATCGTCAGGTTGCAGCCGGCGAATCCCAGCACCGGCAAGGCGCGCAAGGCTTGCGCCAGCTTGCCGGGTTCGACCGGCAGCAGCACATAACTGCCACGCAGGCCCAGTTGCGCTATCCAGTGGTTGTGGATGTCTGGCGAGCGCGAGTGGGATACCGGCCAGCCCATCAGGCCGGCCAGGACGAAAGGACGATGGTTCATATTCAACAGTAGCAACAGCGGAGATGCGAATCGGGCATTTTCACCGTTTCCGCAATCGGCCTGGCCGGCATCGCCGCACACACCCGACGGTACACGACAATCCCGGCCACCATGTCCCTTCACTACCTGCAGCTGGTCGCCTTGTCCGCGGTGTGGGGGTCGTCCTTCATGCTGACGCGTTTCGCTGCGCCGCTGCTCGGGCCGAACCTGCTGGCGGCGCTGCGCATGGGCATGGCAGCGCTGGCACTGGCCGCGATCATGCGCTTGCTGCGCATGCGCTGGCCGCTGGAACACTGGCGCGAACTGGCCCTGCTGGCCTTGCTCGGCGTGGCGGCGCCGCACGCGATGTTTGCCTGGTCGGCGCTGTACATGCCGGCAGGTTACGCTGCCTTGCTGTATGTCAGCGCGGTGCTGTTCGGCGCCTTTGCCTCGGCCTGGATGAAGGAAGAATCGCTGACCCGCTGGAAGCTGGCCGGCTGTGTGCTGGGACTGGTGGGTGCGGCGCTGGTGGTGCAGCTCGGGCCGATGCAGCCTACGCCGCGGCTGCTGCTCGCGGTGGGTATCACCATCGTCGGCTCCGCGATCTCCGGCATGTCCACCCCCTTGCTCAAGCGCGCCGTCAAGCGCATGGAGCCGCTGGCGATCACCGCCGGCATGCATGCGATCGCGTTCCTGATGTTGCTGCCCGGGGCCTTGTTCGAGCTGCCGCGCGCCCGCTTCGAGCCGACCGCGCTGGCCGCGGTGTTCGTCATGGGAACCTTCACTTCCGGTGTCGCCTGGTGGATGTATGCGCGACTGATGCGCCATCTCTCGCCATTGGCCGGCCTGAGTTCGACCTTCATGATCACCGGCTTCGGCGTGTTGTGGGCGGTGTTGTTCCTGGGCGAGAAGGTCGACAGCGGCCTGTACCTGGGTGGCGGCCTGTTGCTGCTGTCCTGCCTGCTGGTCTCGGGTGTCGACCCGGCCACGCCGATCCGGGCCTTGTCGATGCGGCTGCGCCGGCAACCGCGATGAAACGGCGCCGGGCTGCCCCGGCCCGCGATCGTGCGGCACAATGCCCCCAAACGGTCATTCATGCAGAACAAGTATTTCGCCCAGTTGGCGGCCTTGTCGATTCTCTGGGGTGCGACATTTCTGTTCACCCGGGTCGCCACGCCCGAACTCGGCGCCAGTGTGACCGCCGCCGGCCGCATCGGGCTGGGCGCTGCCACGCTGGCGCTGATCATGGCGTTCACCCGGCATCGCTGGCCCTGGGAGCACTGGCGTGCGCTGACCGTGCTCGCCTCGGTGAGCGTCGCCGGCCCCCACTTCCTGTACGCCTGGTCGTCGCTGCACTTGCCGGCCGGTTATAGCGCGGTGCTCAGCGTGACATCGGTGATGTTCGGCACCTTCACATCGGCCTGGTTGCGCGAAGACACCCTGACCCGTTCCAAGGTCTTCGGCTGCATCGCCGGGTTCGCCGGCGTAGCCCTGGTGGTGCAACTCGGGCCGATGCGCCCGACGCCGGAGCTGGTGTTTGCCGCCTTGATCGCGATCTGCGGCTCGGCGCTGTCCGGTGCGTCGGCCCCGCTGCTCAAACGCGCCACCAAGACGATGGAGCCGCTGGCGATCACCGCGGTGCTGCATGCCTTCGCATTCCTGATGCTGCTGCCGGGCGCGCTGTGGACCCTGCCGGATGCCCGTTTTACCAGCGGCGCCGTCATCTCGGTGCTGACCATCGGCATCCTCACCTCCGGCCTGGCCTACTGGCAATACATGCGCATCGTGCAGCAAGTCAGTCCGGTGGCGGCGTTGAGCTCGACCTTCATGGCCACGATCTCCGGCATCGTGTGGGGACATCTGGTGCTGGACGAAAAATTCACCGGCGCCACCTATCTCGGCGGTCTGCTGGTCTTGTCGGCCACCGTGCTGGTGACCGGTTTCAATCCGTGGCGCCGCACCGCGGTTGCAGCGGCCGAACCGCCGCGGCGCTGAGGCAAGTCCACCTGGCGCTGGCGCTCATGCGCCAGGCCTTGCCGCACTGTCGTCAGTCGACCCGGGCGCCGATCGGCGGCAGCGTCACCGCCACATCCGCATTCTGTGCGCGGTGACGCAGTACATGGTCCATCACCACCAGCGCCAGCATCGCCTCGGCAATCGGGGTGGCGCGGATGCCGACGCAGGGGTCATGCCGGCCCTTGGTGCTGACCTCGGTGCTGTTGCCATCTATGTCGATCGACTCGCGTGGCGACAGGATGGAACTGGTCGGCTTGATCGCGATCGACACTTCCAGGTCCTGCCCGCTGGTGATGCCGCCCAACGTGCCGCCGGCATTGTTGCTGCGAAAACCCTGCGGCGACAGGGAATCGCCATGGGTGGTGCCGCGTTGCGCCACGCTGGCGAACCCGGCGCCGATCTCGACGCCCTTGACCGCATTGATGCCCATCATCGCGTAGGCGATGTCGGCGTCCATCTTGTCGAACAGCGGCTCGCCCAGCCCCACCGGCACGCCGCTGGCCGTGACACGGATGCGGGCTCCGCAGGAGTCACCCGACTTGCGCAAGGCCCCCATGTAGGTTTCCAGCGCCGACACGTCGGCCACCGGCGCGAAGAACGGATTGCGCGGCACATGCTCCCAGGACTCGAAATCGATCGGCAACTCGCCGACCTGGGTCATGCAGCCACGAAACACCGTGCCGTACTTTTCGAACAACCATTTCTTCGCCACCGCGCCGGCCGCCACCATCGGCGCGGTCAGGCGGGCCGATGAGCGGCCACCACCGCGCGGATCGCGGATGCCGTATTTCTGGAAATAGCTGTAGTCGGCATGGCCGGGCCGAAAGGTCTGCAGGATGTTGCCGTAGTCCTTGCTGCGCTGGTCGGTGTTGCGGATCAGCAATGCGATCGGCGTGCCGGTGGTCTTGCCCTCGTAGACGCCGCTGAGGATCTCAACCGCGTCGGGTTCGTTGCGCTGGGTGACGAACTTGGACGTGCCCGGGCGCCGCCGGTCCAGGTCGCCCTGGATGTCGGCCTCGGTCAAGGGCAGGCCCGGCGGGCAGCCGTCGATGACACAGCCGATGGCCGGCCCGTGGGATTCGCCGAAGTTGGTGACGGCAAACAGCTTGCCGAAGGTATTTCCACTCATGGGGTGCCGGGAATGCCTTCCTGGTCCGGCCAGTCACGGATATAGGCCTTGAGCATCCGGTTCTCGAAGTTCTGGCTGTCGACGACCGCCTTGGCCACGTCGTAGAAACTCACCACGCCCATCAGCATCATCTGGTCCATCACCGGCAGGTAACGTGCATGGTGTTCGAGCATCATGCGCCGGACCTCGTCGAGTTCGGTACCCATGGTGCAGGTCAATGGCGCATCGTCCATCGCCGCACGCACCGAGCCGGTACCGAGCTGGCCGCCGTTGCGCACAATGGTCTGGATCACCTCGCGAAAGGTCAACATGCCCACCAGATCGCCACGGTCCATCACGACCAGCGAACCGATGTCCTTCTCGGCCATGGTGGCGGCCGCCTCCGCGAGACGCTCATCGGGCTTGACGGTGTACAGCGTGTTGCCCTTGACACGCAGAATATCGCTGACTTTCATACTGGTCTCCTTGGGTTGAATATAGCCCACAATAAGCCTTGAAACTGGTGTCGCCCGGTCATGGCGGCAACGCAGCAACCCGGCCGTTTCACCACCGGTGTACCGGCTGCGCCTGTCGACCCTCATGCCGGCCGCACCAGCCACCACCCGCAAGCGACACATTGCACAACCTGGAGACCCCGCATGCCCGGATATTCCGACCCCGGATTCGACACGCTGGCACTACATGCCGGCGCGGCGCCGGACCCCACCACCGGCGCGCGCGCCGTGCCGATCCACCTGAGCACCTCATTCGTGTTCGAGTCCAGCGACCAGGCCGCCGCACTGTTCAACCTGGAACGTGCCGGCCATGTCTACTCGCGCATCAGCAACCCGACCAATGCGGTGCTGGAGCAGCGCGTCTCGGCGCTCGAAGGCGGCATCGGCGCGATCACCACCGCCAGCGGCCAGGCTGCCTTGCACCTGACGATTGCCACCTTGATGGGTGCCGGCTCGCATATCGTCGCGTCCACCGCCTTGTATGGCGGCTCGCAGAACCTGCTGCATTACACGATGCGGCGCTTCGGCATCGAAACCAGCTTCGTCAAGCCCGGCGACATCGACGGCTGGCGCGCCGCGGTGCGGCCGAACACCAAACTGTTCTTTGGCGAGACGGTCGGCAATCCGGGGCTGGATGTGCTGGACATCGCCACCGTCTCCGCCATCGCCCATGAAGCCGGCGTGCCGCTGCTGGTCGACTCGACGCTGACCACGCCCTGGCTGCTCAAGCCGCTGGA
>JBFJZP010000179.1:0-6243 GCA_041622095.1 Burkholderiaceae bacterium
AGGAGGTGGCGGCGTTCGAGCGCAACCCGCACCTGAAGGACATCATCAAGGTGCGGGTGTACGACGAGGCAGGCAAACATGCGGACATGTCGACCCCGGCGTTCGCGCATTACGCACCGATGGTGCAGCGGGTTGTCGACGCACACGGCAAGACAGGCACGCGCGCAAACGCGGGCGACTGAACCCGCCAGCTTGTCGAGACGGCGCAAACCATGCGGCAAGCGCCCGCATCGGCGCGCCGCGGCCGTCCGACCAACCGATACGACATACGAAAGAAGAAACTTCGCTCCATGGCAAAAACCTGTCTGATCATCATGGATGGCGTGGGCCACGACGACTGCGTCGCTGAATGCGGCTACCTGGAAGGCGCGGTCGAGGAGGGCCAGGCGCAGCGCTGGAAGATGCGCTCCTGCCTGCCGACGATATCGGCCTCGATGTACGAGACGCTGCACACCGGCCTGACGCCGTTCGCGCATGGCATCCTGGGCAACGAGGACCTGGCGCCGTCGCGCCATCCGAATGTGTTCACCCTGCTCAAGGCGGCCGGCAAGGTCTGCGCGGTGGTCGGCCACAGCTACTTTCACAGCCTGTATGGCGGTTCGAGCTTCGACCCGTTCGAACACGCCGAGATCAACGACCCGCAAGCGCCGGTCGCGTATGCGCGTTACTACACGATGGAGGGGTATCGGCTGGAGAACGCCTGCCAACCCGCGGAAATCGACTTGTGCGCGCAGGCATGGACGCTGGCGCGCCAGCATGCGCCGGACTACCTGCTGCTGCATTCGTCCAGCCCGGACACCCTGGGCCACTTCTTCGGCGGCGACTCCGCCGCCTACCGCACCCAGGTCTGGCATCTGGACAACGCATTTTCCCGCCTGATTCCGCGTTTGCGCGGCCTGGGTTACGAGGTGCTGGTCACCGCCGACCATGGCATGAACCGGGACGGACATCATGGTGGCAACCAACCGGTGTTGCGCGATACCGCGTTCTACTATTTCGGTGCCCGGCCGGGCCCGAAGCCGGCGCAGGTGCTGGACCAGCGGGCGGTGGCCCCCACCATCCTGTCGCTGGTCGGTGTTCCCGCTGCGGACAGCATGCGCGTCGCGGCGCTGTTCTGACAAGTGGCTGCGGCGCCGGCGGACAAAGGGCGCGGTGATTTTCTGACGCAGGTCAATCGCGGGCGATTGTGTGCTCCGCGCCGGGGCAAACCTGGGTAGCATTTTTGCGGACGGTGATGGCCAGGCGTGTCGCCAGGCTGGACCGCGCGACTGCGCGGGCTGATCGCCACGACAGAAGTCACCCGAACCCGGAGGATCCACCATGTCCCGCAAAATGAAAGCCGCGACCTTTGTCGAACCCGGTCGCATCGAACTGGCCGACAAGCCGATACCCGATGTCGGCCCGAACGATGCGCTGATGCGTATCACCACCACCACCATCTGCGGCACCGATGTGCACATCCTCAAGGGCGAGTACCCGGTCGCCAAGGGATTGACGGTGGGGCACGAACCGGTGGGCGTGATCGAGAAACTCGGCAGCGCGGTGCAGGGCTACAGCGAAGGCCAGCGTGTCATCGCCGGCGCGATCTGCCCGAATTTCAACTCCTATGCCGCGCAGGATGGGTCCCCGGCACAGGACGGCAGCTACCTGGTCGCATCTGGTCTTTGCGGTTGCCATGGCTACAAGGCGACCGCCGGATGGCGCTTCGGCAACCTGATCGACGGCACCCAGGCGGAATACCTGCTGGTGCCCGATGCCCAGGCCAACCTTGCCCCGATTCCAGATGGTTTGAGCGACGAACAGGTGCTGATGTGCCCGGACATCATGTCCACCGGTTTCAAGGGTGCGGAGAATGCCAACATCCGGATCGGCGACACGGTGGTGGTGTTCGCGCAGGGTCCGATCGGCCTGTGTGCCACCGCCGGCGCGCGGCTGATGGGTGCCACCACCATCATCACGGTGGACGGCAACGACCACCGGCTGGGCATCTCGAAGAAGATGGGCGCCGACGTGACGCTGAACTTCAACCAGTGCGACGTGGTCGCCGAGATCATGAAACTCACCGGCGGCCGCGGCGCAGACGCTTCCATCGAGGCGCTGGGTCTGCAGTCGACGTTCGAGTCGGCATTGCGTGTGCTCAAGCCCGGTGGCACCTTGTCCAGCCTGGGTGTGTACTCCGAGGACCTGACGATTCCGCTGGCAGCCTTCGCCGCCGGCCTGGGTGATCACCGCATCAACACCGCGTTGTGCCCGGGTGGCAAGGAGCGCATGCGCCGCCTGATGGCGGTGATTGCTTCCGGCCGGGTCGACCTCGGCGCGATGGTCACCCACCATTACCAGCTGGAGAACATCGTCGAAGCCTACGACCTGTTTTCCCACCAGCGCGACGGCGTGCTGAAGGTCGCGATCAAGCCCTGAAGACCCCCGGGACCCGTGCGTTCACCTATTTGGCTGTCTGGCGAACTGGTGTGCGCAGCGCCGGCGCCCGCGTGATTCGCCGTGTCGGACTGGCGCAGGGGTCTCAGAACACCGACAAGCCGGTCCGCGTCACGAACAGTTCCAGCGCGCGGCGCGCGGCCATCGAGTTGCCGGTCTCGTCGAGTCCGGGCGACCAGGCGCACAAGACCATCTGCCCCGGTACCACGGCGACGATGGCGCCGCCCACGCCACTCTTGCACGGCAGTCCGACCTTGAACGCGAACTCGCCGGCGGCGTCATAGGTGCCGCAGGTCAACATCACCGAATTGACCCGCCGTGCCTGCTCGCGCGTCAGGATGGTCTGGCCGGTGCCGGGCTGCACGCCGGCGTTGGCCAGGAAGCCGAAGGTCCGGGCCAGTTGCACGCAGTCGGAGACGATGGCGCATTGCCGGCAATACAGGTCCAGCACCGCTTCCACCTCGTTGTCGATCTGCTTGAAGCTCTTGATGAAGTTGACCAGCGCGGCATTGCGAAATCCGGTCTCGCGCTCGGAGCGCGCGACTTCATCGTCGAACACGAACGGCTTGCCGTACAGGCTCAGGCCGAGATCGGCAAACGCCTGCATGGGTTGGGCATGGGCGCTGACCAGGCGATCGGCCACGCACAAGGCGCCGGCATTGATGAAGGGATTGCGGGGCTTGCCATGTTCATGTTCGAGCTGCAGCAGCGAGTTGAACGCGTTGCCCGAAGGTTCGCGGCCGATGCGGTCCCACAAGCTGCTGCCCAGGGTCTGCAGGCCGAGCGTGAGGCCCAGCACCTTGGACACACTCTGGATCGAGAACGGCGTGTGTGCGTCACCGGCGGCCGCCTGCTGGCCATCGACCGTATACAGGGCAATGCCGAACTGCTGTATCGGAACACGTGCCAACGCCGGGATGTAGTCGGCCACCCGGCCGCCGCCGACCATCGGCGCCACGTCGGTCGCCACGGATTCGAGTATCGATTGGTAATTCATGCGCGCAAGTGTCGCAGCAGCGGACGCTTGCGCGCCATCGGACGCAGGTATTGCGCCCGGGTTTGGCGTCCGGATATTGCCGCGCCGGCTGCGCTGGTCGTGCTCAGGAGTTTTCGGCGGCGCGCAAGCGCCTGGCCAGCGCCTGCAGCAACTTCCAGGCAATCGTGCCGTTGCGTTCGACCAGCGGGCGGAACTCCCAGAAGGTGAGGCCGTAACAGACCAGGTCGGTCGCGGCGGTCACCGTGGCCGAGCGGGTGCCGCCGTCGATCAGCGCGATCTCGCCGAAATGTTCGCCGGGGCCGAGCGTGGCGATGATCTTGCCGTCATGCGAGACGGTGGCCTCGCCGCTGGCGATCAGGTATACCGCCGCGCCACCGGAGCCTTCCAGGATCACCGTCTCGCCCTTGGCGAAGCGGCGCTCCTTGAGCAGGCGACCGATCTGCTCCGCCTGTCGGCGGTCCATGTCGGCGAACAGTCCGACCCGCTGCAGCGCGGTGGCCGGGTCGCGCGGCGGCGGCCCGGCCGGCGGCTTGGGCGCGGGTCTGTTGCCGGTGGTCACCGCGCGGCATTGCAGCAGGTACAAGGTGTCGCGCTCGAAGGCCCACTCGATGTCGCGGCGCGGGCCGTAGACCTTCTCGCATTGCAGCGCGAGTTCGCCCAGCGCCGCCAGTTGCGCGTCCGTCAGGCACAACCGCTCCTGCTCCTGCGCCGGCACCGTCTCTTCGAAGGTGCCGCCGTTGGGCAGGGCGCGTATCGCGATGCGCTTGCGCCCCGGCGTGTGTTCCAGCACCGTGCCAGCGCGGTCGAGCCGCGCATGGTCGGGTATCACCAGTCCGGACACGACGGCTTCGCCCAGGCCCCAGCTGGCTTCGATGACGCGTTCGTCGGCACCGGTGACCGGGTTTTCGGTGAACATCACGCCCGCGACATCCGGCGCGAGCAAGGTCTGCACGATCACGCCGACGCTGGGCCGGGTGAACAGCCCGACCTTCTGGCGATAACTGATCGCCGCGTCCGAGTTGGCGGACCACCAGACCTCGCGTACCGCCTGCGCGACATCGGCGGCGGCATGGACGTTGAGCACGCTCAGGTGCTGGCCGGCGAAGCTGGCGGATGCGCCGTCCTCGTCGACCGCCGAGGAGCGCACCGCGAACGGCGCGGTCAGGGGCGCGAGCGCCTTGGCCAGCCGTGTGATCGAGCGCTGGTCGCCGGCGGCAATCGCCTCGACCAGATCGCCGGACAGCGCCAGGCCACCTGGCACCGCCATGCCCTGGCGCGCCGCATCGCCGAGCGCAACCGCCTTGCCGCCATACAGGGCGGCTTCGCGCGCGCGCTCCAGTGGAACGACTTTTTTCACCGCAGCACCGTCACTTCGCCGGTGTCGCCGTCGACCCGCACGCGCATGCCGTCGGCGATGCGATCGGTGGCTTCGCGCGTGCCGACGACACCGGGTATGCCGTACTCGCGCGCGACGATGGCCGCATGCGACAACAGGCCGCCGTTGTCGGTGACGATCGCCCCCAGCAGCGGCAACAGGATGTTGAATGCCTCCGAGGTCGATTCGGTCAACAACACGTCACCCTGCGTGATGCGGTCGAAGTCGGCTGGTCCGCCAACGCGTCGTGTCGGTCCCTCGTAGACGCCCTTGCTCGCCGCCAGGCCGCGCAACACCGTCGCTTCGTGGGGTGTCTGCGCGCTGACGAACAGGTGCTCGAGTGCCACGAACAAGGCGCGCATCAGCCGGCTGGCCGCAGCCGGCAGCGTGGCCAGGTCGATCGGCGCCGGCGCCGGCGGCCCGAGCGTGGCGGGTACGTCCTTGGCGGTGTAGCGGATGCGGTAGGCGGCCCGGCTGGCCAGTTCGTCGGCCCCTGGTGCTGCGCCGGAACCGCTCACCAGGGCACACATCTCGTCGAGGTCGGCGTCCAGCATGTGGCTGGCATCGGCAATACGCCCGCTGGCGGCGACCCGCCGGCCAGCGGCCAGCGCGGCGCGGCGCATGATGCCGGCGGCCCAGATGTCACTGTAGATGCCGCGTTCGTCACGCAGCCGGTAGGTCGACCGGGCCTCGCCCAGCAAGGTGTCGAAGTCCTCCCGGCGGCTGGCCGGCACCTGCGCACGCACCGCCGCGAGCGCCGCGCTGGTATCTCCGCGTGGTGCGGCTGCGGGTGCGACCGCGATATTGATCGCGCGCAGCAAGGCGTCGGGCAACTCCAGCGCGGTCGGCTCGCAGATGTCGAAGCCGTCGATCAGGCGATTGCCGACCAGGCCCAGATAACGGTCGACCGCAGCGCCGGCTTCGCCGGGCAATGCGCGCAACTGGGCCAGCACCTGGGCCGGGTCGCCGCCCGATGCCAGCAAGTCCTTCGGATCGCCTTGTGATGCCAGCACCTCGCGCGCGGCCGAACCCGGCGCAAACGCCTTCTTCAGGCGTTCCATCTCCTCCGAGCCGCCGGAGGACACGTCGGCGGCGCCGCGCAGCAAGGCCAGCAGATCGGCGGCCGGCAAGCCGGTCCAGGCGGTTGCCTGCGCCAGGAAGTCGCCGGTCGGCAACAAGGCGCCGGCGGTCAGGCGCATGTGTTGCACCAGCATCTCGGCATGGTGGTCGCGGCAATGGGTCAGGTAGGCGACGAGTTCCGCGTCGGACAAGTCGTCCGGCGCCACCGCCTGCAAGGCCCGGTGCTGGCGCACCGCGGTGGGTTTGCAGACATCGTCCCATTCACGCAACTGCTCGCGCCAGAGCCGCTTGACGAACACCTGTTCGGCGCGTTCAAGTCGATCCGCCATGTCGGCTTGCGGCACAGGCAAGACCT
>JBFJZP010000180.1:0-6234 GCA_041622095.1 Burkholderiaceae bacterium
GATCCTCTTCCAGGGCGACGATCTGCTGCAGTTCGACGAAGAAGAGATCCGCGCGGTCCGGGGGAACCAGATCGCGATGATCTTCCAGGATCCGATGACGGCGCTCAACCCGCTGTTCACCGTGGCCACGCACCTGGTCGACGTGTTGCGCCGGCGCAAACCGGACATCTCGAAGGCGCAGGCCTTGCAGCAGGCGCGTGTCGCCTTGACCAGCGTCGGTATCGCCGACGCCGAGCTGCGCCTGGCGGCGTATCCGCACCAGCTCTCCGGCGGCATGCGCCAGCGCGTGATGATCGCGATGGCGCTGCTGGTCGAGCCCGACCTGCTGCTGGCCGACGAACCGACGACCGCGCTCGACGCCACGGTCGAGGCCCAGATCGTCGACCTGCTGGAGAGCCTGCGGCGCAAGTTCTCCGGCTCCATCGTGTTCATCTCGCACCACCTGGGCCTGGTCGCCCAGCTGTGCGACGACGTCTGCGTGATGTATGGCGGCACCGTGGTCGAAAGCGGACCGGTGGCGGAGGTGCTGGCCGCGCCGCGCCACCCCTATACCCGCGCGCTGCTGGCCTGCGAGATCGAGGACCATGTGCATGGCGCGCGCCTGGTGTCGATTCCCGGCGAGGTGCAGGACCCGGTGGCCCCGCATCTGGCCTGCGTGTTCGCGCCGCGGTGTGACTTTGCGACCGACGCCTGCCGCGCCGCGGTACCGGAACTGCGCGACGCCGGTGGCCAGCGCCGTGTCGCCTGTATCCGCGCCGAGGAGATCGCGTGACACTTGCAGCCGCATCCGTGTCGAGCAGCGCGCCAACGCATGCCACAGCGGCGCGTGCGTTGACGCCGTCCCCGCCCGGCGAACCGCTGGTGGCGATGCGCGGTGTCGGCGTCGTGTTCGGCGGCCAGGTGCGCGCACTCGAGGATGTGTCGCTGGACATCCATGCCGGCGAGATCGTCGGGCTGGTCGGCGAATCCGGCTCCGGCAAGACCACCTTGTGCCGCGTGCTGGTCGGCTTGACCGCGGCCAGCAGCGGATCGGTGAACCTGGCGGGCGATTCGGTGTCGCAGTTGCTGGCGCGGGATCCGCTGGCGTTCCGGCGCCGCGTGCAGATGCTGCTGCAGGATGCGGTGGCCTCGTTGTCGCCGCGCATGACACTGGGCCGGGCGCTGCGCGAGCCGATCGCCATCCACCAGTTGCCGCTGGCCGACGCGCTGCAGCGGCTCGATGAAATCATGCGCCGGCTGGGCCTGCCGCCGGATGTGCTGGGCAAGTTCCCGCACCAGATCTCCGGTGGCCAGGCGCGCCGTGTCGGCGTGGCGCGGGCATTGCTGATGCAGCCGGAGCTGATCGTCGCCGACGAACCCACCGCCGGGCTGGACGTGTCGGTGCAGGGAGAGTTGCTGAACCTGCTGCTGGATCTGCAAAAGGCCTTCGGCCTGACCTACCTGCTGGTCAGCCACAACCTGAACGTGATCCGGCGCGTGAGCCACCGCACGGTGGTGATGTACCTGGGCCAGATCGTCGAGGAGGCGCCGACACAACAACTGTTCGACCGACCCGCACATCCGTATGCGGCGGCCTTGCTGTCGACCAACCCGGCCATCGATCCGCTGCGCCGGCGCCGGCGCATCGTGCTGCAGGGCGAGATTCCGAGTGTCGTCAACCCGCCGGCCGGTTGCCGTTTCCACACCCGTTGTCCGGTGGCCCAGCCGCGCTGCAGCACCGACGTGCCGGTGCTGGCGGAACTGTCGCCCGCACGCCGGGTGCGATGCCACTTCCCATACGCGCTCGATCCACAACGATGATGCGGGTCGCCCATGGACCACGGCCGATACGCGAGATCATGACCGCGTGGATTCCGATGGCCGATGGTGTGCGCCTGGCGGCGCGTATCTGGTTGCCGGTGGACGCCGGGAAGGACCCGGTGCCGGCGCTGCTGGAATACCTGCCCTACCGGCGCCGCGACGGCACCAGCCACCGCGACGCGATCACCCAGCCCTACATGGCGGGCCACGGGTATGCGGCGGTGCGGGTCGACGTGCGTGGCAGCGGCGACTCCGGCGGCGTGATGCCGGATGAATACACCCGCCAGGAGATCGACGACGGCGTGGCGGTGATCGCCTGGCTGGCGGAGCAGGCCTGGTGCAGCGGCCGGGTCGGCATGTGGGGCATCAGCTGGGGCGGCATCAATTCGCTGCAGGTTGCGGCGCGCCGGCCACCGGCACTGGCGGCGATCCTGCCGATGGGTTTCGCCGACGACCGCTACAACGGCGACTGCCATTTCATGGGCGGTTGTGCGCTCGAGGGCAACATCAGCTGGGGCGGCAGCTTCTTCGCCGCGATGGCCTGTCCGCCGGACCCGGCGGTGGTCGGTGAAGACTGGCGCGCGATGTGGCTCCAGCGGCTGGCGCAGGCGGAGCCGCCGCTGGCGACCTGGCTGGCGCACCCGCGGCGCGACGACTACTGGCGCCGCGACGACGTGCACGACGACCCGGCGCGGATCCAGGTCCCGGCTTATCTGGTCAACGGCTGGCAGGACAGTTATGCGCGCAACATCCTGCCCTTGCTGGCGCGCCTGCCGGGCCCGAAAAAGGCGCTGATCGGTCCCTGGGCCCATGGCTGGCCGCACCTGGCCCGGCCCGGCCCGGCGATCGGCTTCCTGCAGGAGGCATTGCGCTGGTGGGACCACTGGCTCAAGGACAGGGATACCGGCATCATGGACGAGCCGATGTTGCGGGTCTGGATGGGCGACTGGGTGGCGCCGGCCAAGCTGGTGCCGGACTGGCCCGGGCGCTGGGTCGCGCAAGAGCGTTGGCCGGCGCCACAGGCCCCGGCCGTGACGCTGTTCCCGGGACCGGACGGATTGCAGGCGCAAGCCGGTGCGCCGGCGCAGTGGCCGGTGCAAAGCCCGCAGACCCATGGGCTGCAGGCCGGCTACCAGTGCTCTTATGGCCTGGGTCCGGACCTGTCGGATGACCAGCGCAGCGACGATGCGACCAGCCTGTGTTTCGATACCGCGCCGCTGTCGCAGGACTGGCAACTGCTCGGCGAGCCGGAACTGGAGATCGACCTGTGTTGCGACCGGCCGCAGGCGCTGCTGGCGGCACGGCTGTGCGACGTCGCGCCGGACGGCAGCTCGCTGCGCCTGAGTTATGGCCTGCTGAACCTGTCGCACCGCGACGGCTCCGCGACGCCGCAGCCACTGGTTCCCGGCCAGCGGGTCAGGGTGCGTCTGCGCCTGTGTGGCCTGGCGCAGCGGGTGCCCGCAGGCCACCGCATCCGGCTTGCCTTGTCCAACACCTACTGGCCGATCGCCTGGCCGGCTCCGGTGGCCAACCAGTTGACGATCCACACCGGGCAGGCCCGCCTGCGGCTGCCTCTGTACCAGCCGGATCGGTTGTTGCCGGCCGACCCCGCTCCATTCGGCGAAGCCGAGGGTGCGGCGCCGTTGGCATTGGTGGCGCTGCGCCCCCGCATGACCGACCAGGCGCAGGATGCGCTGGAGCCGGTGGCCGGAGGCGGGCGCATGTTGACCCGCTCACGCGACCGCGGCGCCTGGAAGACCACCGACACTGACGTGGCCTACGACACCCGGGGCGCGCTGCGTTTTCTCGTGCGCGATGACGACCCCTTGTCCGCCTGCCAGGATATTGCCTTGACCACCGAGATCGGCCGTGGCGAATGGCGAACCCGGGTCGCGGTCACGATGCGGCTGACGGCCGACCAGGATCATTTCCGGGTCGAAGCCACGCTGCAGGCCTGGGACGCCGACAAGCCTGTGTTCAGTCGCAGCTGGGACCAGCGCGTGGCGCGCGACCACATGTAGACGAAATTTCCACCATGTCGAACCCCTTGCCTGCAAGCGAACAACCAGCGACCGATCCACGCCACCATGCGCTGTACCTGGCGCGGCGCGCACGGCTGCAGTCGGTGATGCGCGAAATGCAGGTTCCGGTGGCGGTGATCGTCGACCCGATCAACATCCTGTACGCCACCGGCGCGCGCAACATGACGGTATGGACCGCACGCACGCCAGCGCGCTATCTGCTGGTGTTTGCCGACGGTCCGTGCATCCTGTACGACTTTTTCGGCTGCGAACATCTGGCGACGGGACTGCCGACTATCGACGAGATCCGTCCGGCGCTGGGTTTGTGCCATGTCAGTTCGCTGGCCGATCCGGTGGCGGCAGGCAAGGCCTTCGCCGCCGAGATCGACGGCCAGATGCGCCTGCACCTGGGGGGCCAACGACGACTGGCGGTCGACCGGTTTCCGTTCCAGACGATAGACGCCTTGCGTGCGCGCGGGCTGCAACTGGTCGACGCCGATCCGGTGTTTGCGCGGGCGCGCGCGATCAAGCTGGCGATCGAACTGCCGTATATCCGCGAGGCGGTCGACCGGGTGGAGCAGGCGGCGCAGGAGATGCAGGCCGCGATCGAGCCCGGACGCAGCGAGGTGGCGATCTGGGCCGATTTCCAGCGCCGCTTCCTGGCCCTGGAAGGCCAGTACACCACCACCCGCCTGATGCAGAGCGGGCCGCGCAGTTTCCCGTATTTCCAGGAGTGCGGCGACCGGCTGCTGGCGGCCGGCGACCTGCTGTGTTTCGACACCGATGCGCTGGGTTACCTGGGTTATGCGGTGGATTTCTCGCGCACCTTCCTGTGTGGTGCCGGCACGCCAACGGCGATGCAGCGAACCTTGTACGGACGCGCGCGCGAGCAACTGGAGCACAACATCGCGCTGGTGCAGCCGGGCGTGGCCTACGAGGAGATTGCCGACCGCGCCTGGGTGGTGCCGGCGCAGCACCAGCAAAGCCGTTATTACGCGGTGGGTCATGGCCTGGGCATGTCGGGTGAGTTTCCCAATATTCCGCACAAGAAGCCGGGCCAGGCCTATCCGCTGCCAGGTGCGGTCGAGCCGGGCATGGTGATCTGCATCGAGAGTTACATCGGTTCGGCCGAGGCAGGCCAGGGGGTCAAGCTCGAGGAGCAGTTGCTGGTCTCAGCCACCGGCTGCGAGCGGCTCAGCCGCATGCCGTTCGACACCCGCCTGGGTCACCTGTAGGTCGCGCCGAAAAGCCGGATTGCGGACGCCCGGATCGGGTCGATTTTCAGCGGCCGGCCGACCGCGTGAAGTCGGTGCAACGCTGCCGACCGCGGGCAACATTCGCCGATTGCACAAGCCGATGCGCTTGTCGTATGATCGCGCCCGGCGCAGCTCGGTTGGTGTGGATTTCTCACGATCCCCCGGCCGGTGCGAACAGGTCGCGGGCATCGCCCCCGTGGCTGCTGTGCCGGCCCCAAACATTCATCGGGGCGACACGCGCCAGACGCAGTCGCGTGCAAACCGCCAGATGAATCGACCTGTTTTGGGGAATGTCCGTGTCCGAGTATCTGAATCCGCAGCAAGAGCAGGTGGTCGCCCGCCTGCTCACCACACCCATGGCCCGCACCGAGTGGCCGACCTGGCTGTTGATCCCGGCCGTGTACGGCGCATGGTTTGCCACCTTGTTCTGGTCGCAGACGCTGGGCCTGATGGCCACCACGCTGTTGCTGATCCTCAGTTGCACCTGGTACATGTCCTTGCAGCATGAACTGGTGCATGGGCACCCGACGCGCCACCGCGGCATCAACAAGCTGCTGGGGCTGGCCCCGTTGTCGGTCTGGTTCCCGTACACCTTGTACCTGGAAAGCCATCTGCGCCACCATAACGATGCCCACCTGACCTTGCCGGGTGTCGATCCGGAAACCCACTATGTGTCGGACGAGGTCTGGCAACGCAGCGGATGGTTCATGCGTGCCTTGTTCGTGCACCGCAAGCGGTTCTGGGGGCGCTTCGTGTTCGGGCCGGCGATGGCGATTGCCTCGGTGGTGCATGAAGCCGTTGCGCAGGTACGCGGCGGCAACTACCGTTACATCCCCATGTGGTCGCTGCATATCGCCATGTTGACCGGCCTGTTGACCGCCATCCAGGCATGGACGAACATCGCCGCATGGTATTACCTGCTACTGGTGGCTTACCCGGCGTTGTCGCTGGCCATGGTGCGCTCGTATTACGAACATCGCGCCGCCGACGATTGCAAGCACCGCATTGCGATCAATGAGGCATCCTGGCCGATGCGTCTGCCCTACCTCAACAACAATTACCACCTGGTGCACCATGATCTGCCCGGGCTGCCCTGGTATCTGCTGCCGCGGGTCTACTGGGCCGACCGCGACGCCTATATCGCCCGTTGTGGCGGC
>JBFJZP010000181.1:0-6233 GCA_041622095.1 Burkholderiaceae bacterium
CAGGCCGAAGAAAAGATGGAGGCGGCGGAGCCCGAGAGCGGGCCCGACGAGGTGTCGGAAGACACCCGCACATCGACACCATCCCAGGAAGGCGCAGACATCTCGGCAAGTGCCGGGACGGCGGCGCCGTCGGCCCAGGCAGAAGCGCCTGGTATCGGCGGCACCGGTGGTGGCGCAGCGGCGCAAGCGCCCGCGGTCACGGAAACTGCAGGCGCTGACGCCGACACCGATACGGACACCGATACGGACACCGATACGGACACCGACGCGGACGTCGATGCCGGCGTCGAAGGCGGCGAATCGCAAGGCGCGGGCGCTGCGGCGGCATCCGGCAGCATGCAGGCGCAAGGAGACGCGATAGCCGGCGCGGGGGTCGGTGCCGCCGCAGGCGCTTCGGCGGCCGACCCGGAGGCGATCGGGCGCGCGCAAGAGCAAACAGAACAACGTGAGCAGCAGGCGCGCGAGGAACAGATTGCCCAGCAGGGCTCGCAGGAACGCGACGACGCGCAGGACGATCAGGACGCCGAGTCGGGCCAAGTTCCGGCCGGCGCCGACGTGGAACTCAGCGGTCCGGAGAAAGCCGCCGCGCTGGAGTCGGTCGGCGAGGAACAGCCGGCCGAAGGCGGTGCAGGTGCCGGCGGCGGCAGCGTTGCAGGAGGCGGTGGTGCCGAGGCCAGGACCGAGGAGGCGCAGCCCGACGTCGCCGGCATGCGGCCCGAACAAGGCCTGGCGACACTCGCGTCGGCGACACCGGCACAGGCCGACGCCGCGCTCGGCGCCGTACAGGCTGCGGCCGCGGCGCAGAACACGGAGCAGACCCAGGCGGCCCAGCAGTCCCTGCCGCAAACGACGGTCGGTGAACCACCCTCCTCCAGCATGCGCAGTTCCACCGGTGGCGGCACCGGTGAAGCTGCCGGTGCACCAGCGCCGGGCCCGGCCACCGACACCCGGGCGCCGAAGACTGAACTGGCACCGACGCCGGAGCCGCCGGTCGGCAACGCCGCCGACAAGGTGAAGCGCCCGAACATCGCCCCACCCGAAGCGGGTGCCGAGCCGAGCGATGCCGACAAGGCGCAGGTCGCCGCATCCATCGCCGCATTGCCCACCAGCGACCCGGGCCTGCAGACCCCGCTCGGCGCCGCGCCGACACTGGCATTGAGCGGCGCAGCGGACCCGGCGCAGATGGCGACGCAGAAGGCGCAGTCCGACCAGGCGGTGGCCGCTGCGCGCGCGCGTGATGCGGCCGAGGTGGCGAAACCCATGGGCGAGCAGAACGTGCGCCCGACGGTGGGCCAGGCGCAGATCAGGGCGCGCAGCCTGAAGCCCGCCGCGGTCGGCGCGAGCGCAGGCGCTGCAGCAGGCGCCGGCGCCGCTGCAGGCGCTGCGTCGGCCGGCGCGACAGGGGGTGCACGGGGCGTTCTGGCGGAAGAGCTCAAGGGCCCGGAAGTCCGTGCAGCAATGGCGACGGCCTCCGCCAGGGCCGCTGCCGCCAGGACCGAAACCCAGGCCCGGATCGCGGCAGGCAACGCCGCAGCGCAGGCCGACATGGGCAGCATCAAGGCCCAGGCCGCAAGCGACCAGGACGCGGTGCGCGCCAAGGTTCGCGACGATGCGCAGAACGCGCGCAGCCAGTACGCACGCAAGCAGGAAGCCGCCGTCGGCCAGTTGGAGCGCCAACAGCAGCAGACCATCGCCAAGACCAGCGACAAGGCCGGCGAGGAAAAACGCAAGGGCGAGGAAGAAGCGGCGGCGCAGATCGCGCAAGGCGAGGCGCAGACGGCCGACAAGGCGCAGGAAGTCGAGACCGAAGTCGCGCAGAAGAAGCAGGAGGCGAAGGCCAAGACCGAGGAGAAAGGATTCTTCGGCCGCCTGGCCGACAGCCTGGGCGACTGGTTCGACCGCCAGAAGAAATGGATCAGCGACAAGGTCGAGGCCGGCAAGAAGTGGATCCGGGACACCGCCGACCGCTTCAAGAAATACGCGGCCGAAAAAATCGACCAGGCCCGCGACCGCGTGACCGGCCTCATCCGGGCCGGCGGCGAACTGCTCAAGTCCGGCGCCGACGCCTTGCTGTCCGAGTTCCCCGCCGCGCGTGACGCGGTCAAGGGCGCAATCGACAGCGGCGTGGCGATCGGCGTGAGGGCAAGCAACCAGATCGCCGAAGCCGCCAAGGACCGCGTCAACAAGACCGTCGATCGGGTGGCGGCGGTGGCCGAGGGTGCGCTGGAACTCGGAGGCAAGGCGGCCAACGCCGCCATCGGCTTCGCCAAATCGACGACGGTGGGTGCGCTCAACGCTGCAGACAAGGCCATGGCCGCGCTGGGTGTGCTCAAGGTGCTGGTGCAAGACGTGGCCAGCGGTCCGATCAGCTGGATCGCCAAGCTCGCAGCATCCGCCAGGGACGGCGTGGCCCATCACCTCGCGGCGGCAATGAAGGGCGCGATCAAGCAGTGGTGGGAAGGCAAGCTCGAGACGGTGCTGGGTATCGGCGCGGCGATCTGGGCGGTGCTGAAAAAAGGCGGCCTGGGCCTGAAGGAGATCGGCGCCATGGCCTGGTCGGCGATCAAGGCTGCGATTCCACCGGCGCTGATACAACTGATCATCGAAAAAGTGGTGGCGATGATCATCCCGGCCGCAGGCGCCGTGATCGCCATCATCGAAGGCCTGCAGGCGGCCTGGGGTTCGGTATCGGCGATGCTGGGCGCAGTCGGCAAGGCGATTGCCTACCTGCGGGCGGTCAAGGGAGGTGGCGCCGCCGTGCAGTTCGCGCAACTGGTCGCAGCCGCGGCCGTGGTGGTGATCGACTTCGTGTCCAACTGGCTGCTGGCCCGGCTCGGCAAGGCCATCGTCAGGATCGGCGGCAAGATCAAGGGCATTGCGCAAAAGCTGATGCGCAAGCTCAGCGGCGCGGTCAGGAAATTCAAGGCCAGGCGCAAGGCCCGCAGGAAAGCCAGGGCGAAGAAAAAGAACAAGGCGGCGCGCGACCGCAAGGCAAGGCAACTGCGCGCACAACGCAAGAACCGCAAGACCGACAAGGACGGGACGAAGAAGGACGATCCGAACAAGAAGAAGCAGGACAAGGAAGCGCGCAAGCGCCGCGAACGTGAGGCGCGGGTGGCGCGCGCGCAACGTGAACTGCCACCGCAGATCAAGCGGTTTCTGGCACGCAAGCCGGGTCGCCTGCGCTTGCGCATGCAGCTGCTGCTCTGGCGCGCGAAGTACCGCCTGTCCGCGTTGAAGATGCAGGGCGGCAAGTCCAGCTATCACATCGTGGGGCGGGTCAATCCGACGCTGACACTGGCACCGGGCTGGAGCTTCGAAGACCGGGAACTTTTCAAAGCCGTGGACCGGATCGCAGGGCGCATGCTCAAAGAGGCGCGCGCCGAGAAACGCGCCGACGAGAAGCATGCCGATGAGGCCGACGACGGGCCCATGGACCTGCGACAACGCAGTCAGCCGGCTGCGGCACTGGCGGCCATGAAGGGCGAGCAGTCGTACATCACCGGCACATCGGAATCAGGTGACATCGGGTTTGGACACAAGCGCGAACACGCGCTCTACCCCGGCCCGTATGGAAATTTCCTGGGTATTGCGGGCTTGGGCGCCGAAGGCAAGGGGCATGCGTATCGGCCGCTGGCCGCTGGCTTGAACGAGCTGCCAACCGGCGCACTGCTGGGCGGCCTGCTGCGCAGGGAGAAGCTGCCGCAGATGGACGCCAGGCAGTTACAGATGATCGGCGAGCTGCACGGGCTGTGGTTTGCCAAGGAGCCGAGCCATGGTCGCGGTGCGCACAAACGCGACCTGGTCTACGGCATGATGGTGACGGAACTGATGTCGCCCGGCGCAACCAAGGCGCTTACCACACACCAGGGCGTCAGCCTGCATCCGGCGGGATTCGGCGGCGCGCAGGCCGGAGCGAAGAATGTCACGCAGGAGATGAAGACCGGCAAGCCTCCAGGCGCGCTGCCAGAGCAGACGCGCAAGGCACGCCGCAAGCGACTGGGACGCGAGCGTGGCACGCTGATGTTATGGTTCCGGCGCCATATGGGTGATTTGCCCCAACTGGACCACCCGCCGACGATAGCCGACGTCGAGGCCTTCGTCGAAAGCAAATTGCGCCAGTACTTTGCCTCAGAGGGGGACAGCCCATGAATTCGACCTGCCTCGTGCTCCGCCCAGGCGCGTCGCGCCACAAGGTACGGGAGGTGTTGGAGAGCGTCGGCCTGCATCTGGCCGATGTCCTTCAGGGTGATGGACAACGCCTCAGTCAAGAAGAGATATGGGCCAAGCCCGACCGGACACAGGTCGTGGCCATTGTCGAGGATCCCCTCGTCCATGTCGTCTACCTGGCCATTCGCGGCAAGAACGAAAGACGACTGGCGGCGGTGCTGCAATCACGTATTCCAACCTACACCCAGTCGGAGTCGATTGCCCTGGCGCGAGATGCCATTGCCCATGACGATCGGGTACGCGCCATTTATCGCATCGCGGTGATGTTTCCCTATTTCGATGCGCATGCGCTCGAGATCTTCCGCACTTTCGCCATGGACGCGCAGGACCCGACGCTGCGGGAGGCGACTGTCGACGCGATGCTCTATCGCAGCTGGCCCGAGTTCATCCCGCTGCTCGAACAGATGGCCAGGGACGATCGCGCCGACTCCGTGCGCCAACGGGTTGCCGATGTTCTTGCACACCTTCAGGCCGCCGGTCGCAAGCAATAACATGGTTCCCGAGGCTTGTGCGCTTGGGATCCAGTCGAACCCAGCGCCGTCAACACATCGGCTCGACCGGGATCCAGCAGCCGCGACCTGTGCACCGACGCCGCGGCACCCATGTCGACTCGCGCCGGTTGTCTCAAGCCGCCTGCGGCATGCTGTGCCACCAGATGCGCGCTTCGGCGCACAGCCCTTGCGCAAACCGCGCCTGCAGGACACCATCGAGCACCATGCGCGGCAACGGATCGCCCGGCTTTCTGCTCGGCAAGCCCGTCCCTGTGGAGCGTGCCCAGATCTGAAAGAGCTCTTCGGACGCCACCTGGTATGCGACATGCCAATGGGCCAGGCCGGTATCCCCGTGACTGGCCAAAATCTCGAACGTGAGCCGGACGTCCTCCTGCAGTTGCACGCGTTTCCAGTATTCCCGCAACTCTTCATGCCCGGTCTGCACTTGAAACGGCGTGTTGTGGTATTTGCCGTCTGCATGAAACAGACCGGCAAACATGGACGGATCGCGGGCTTCCCAAGCCGCCTTGTAAGCTTGCATGAACGCGTTGATATCCATTCTTGACTCCGCTCAGGTGGGTGGCCCGTGACGCCCGATGTGGACATTCACCGGGCGGGAACTGCAGGGGCCAGGTAGTGACATCGGTTCAGATTGTGCGCAACAGCGAAAGCCCGGGTCGCGCTGCGCACACGCGGCCGACCCGCATGGACCTTCGCGCGGCCTCAACTGCTCAGTGGTGGCTTGACGGAACCCAGTTGCACCGTCCCTGCGCCGGACTTCTCCAGGGCGGCATAAAACGCCCTGACCGCCGGCGCATCGCCCCGCACAGCCCAGGTGTCCTGATCGCAGGCAGCACAGTGCGACTTGAAAGCCAGTTCGATGCCCTTGAGCCCCTGCGTATCGACCCGCTCGGCTGGCGGAAGTGTTGCATTGCAGACATTGCATGCGATGGTGGGTGGCCTTTCATGCGCGGTGGCCAGAATCGCCGCGGCGACGCGTTCTTCCTGCGTGCCTCTGTTCTTTGCTTGACCCAAGTGGACTCTCCGAAGTTTCTCGATGTGAACCACAAGTGTAGAACTGCCGCGATCGGCGGAGCAGACCCCGACTGGGCAGACACGTCGCATGCGTGCAGCCAGTCATCCGAATAGCTCCAATTGCCGACAAAGGTTTGAGCCAAACGAGCGTTGACGACAGGCCGCCAAGCCCGGCTGGTGAAAATGCACCGTTTACCACCGGCCGGGGCAAGGTGACACAGGGATGGCGCGGCGCTTGCGTGACGGGTCAGGCGGCTCTTGCGCTTGCTTCATGAACTCGGGCGAGGTAATCGATGTCTTGCTCGTTTGCCGGACGACCAATCCGCCGAAGGGCCTGGGCTGTCCTGCTGTCCCTGAACGTCTGTTACCAGGTGAGGAGCGTCCCGCCCGCAACGGGTGTGAGCATGACGGTCAAAGCGAAGTGAGGGTGAACGACATGCTCGATCACGACCTTTGCGTCCTGCTCAAGGTCGGCGA
>JBFJZP010000182.1:0-6228 GCA_041622095.1 Burkholderiaceae bacterium
GACCGCGCTCGCACGCCAGGGTGCACATCTGTTCATCACCTGCCGCAACCAGGCCAGCACACGCGAGGCCCTGGCCCATATCCGGGCGGCCAGCAACAATCCGCAGGTCGAGGCCTTGACGCTGGACCTGGGCGACTTCGCGTCGGTGATGGCCTGCGGCCAGACCTTCCTGGCGCGCGAACTGCCGCTGCACCTGCTGATCAACAATGCCGGTCTGGCGGGGCAGCGCGGCCTGACGGCGTCGGGCTTCGAACTGGCGTTCGGCGTCAACCACATGGGCCACTTCCTGCTGACGCAATTGCTGCTGGCGCGCCTGAAGGCATCGGCACCGGCGCGCATCGTCACCGTGGCCAGCCGGGCGCACTACCGCGCCAGCGGGCTGGACTGGGACATGCTGCGCCAGCCGACACGCAGCCGCAGCGGCATCACGGAATACAGCAACTCGAAGCTGGCAAACGTGTTGTTCAGCGCCGAACTCGGACGCCGGCTCGCCGGCTCCGGCGTGACAACCTATGCGCTGCACCCCGGCGTCGTCGCGTCGGACGTCTGGCGCGCGGTGCCCTGGCCGATCCGACCCCTGATGAAACTGGGCATGATTTCCACCGAAGAAGGCGCGCGCACGACGCTGCATTGCGCCACCGCCCCGGAACTGGCCAGCGAGGCCGGCCTGTATTACGACAAATGCCAGTCCCGCACGCCCAGTGTCATGGGCCGCGACGCGGCGTTGGCAGCGCAGTTGTGGCAGCGCAGTGCGCAGTGGGTTGCGGACGGCGGCAGCTGAACGCGCGAATGCCAAAATAGGGCCCATGACAAGCCCGCCTCCTGCGCAGCCGCGCAACCCTTTGCACGGCATCACGCTGGAGCAAATACTGCTGGCGCTGGTCGACACCTATGGCTGGCCCGGACTGGCACAGCGTGTCCCGGTGCGCTGCTTCTCGCATGATCCAAGTGTCGCGTCCAGCCTGAAATTCCTGCGTCGCACGCCCTGGGCGCGCGACAAGGTCGAAGGGCTCTACCTGTTCATGCTGCGCGATGCCCGGCGCCATCAGGCGGGCAACTCGGCCACATAAACCCATGGCGCGACCGGGTCCAGGTCGGAGCGCGACACGAAGCAACGCTCGATCCTGCGACGCGACGCCGCGACAGCCGGCGTAAGGAGTAGGTCACCCGGACCGACCTATTTGCAAGCCGGCGCTGCGGCGCGGCTGCGAATGACGTATGCCCCATGCCTGTTGACCCGATCCCCTGCAGTTGGCGCCGCGCCATGCAACACGGCGTCCTGGGCCTGCTGCTTGCCGGCCAGATGCAGGTGGGCCACGCTTCGCCGCCCGACCCGGCCGACTTCAACGGCTTCGACGTTGCGAACGCCAGCGTGCCGATTGCCGCGATACAACGGGGCGGACCGCCGCGTGATGGCATACCTGCCATCGATCGTCCGAAATTCATTCCTGCGGCGCAGGCCAGACTGGCAGACGCCGACCGGGTCCTGGGTGTGGCGCTCGACGGCATCGCACGAGCCTACCCGGTACGCGTTCTGAACTGGCACGAGGTGGTCAACGACCGCTTCGGCACCCGCGCGGTGGCCATCACCTACTGTCCGCTGTGCGGCACCGGCGTGGCATTCGACGCCCATGTGGCAGGCGAAACCCTGTCTTTTGGTGTATCCGGGCTGTTGTACAACAGCGATGTGTTGCTGTATGACCGCGCGAGCGCCTCCTTGTGGTCGCAGCTCAAGCACATGGCCATCAGCGGTGCACACAAGGGCCAGCGCCTGCAGCCACTGCCGATGAGCCACACCAGTTGGGCCGACTGGCGCAGCCGCCATCCGTCGACCACGGTGTTGTCCACCGACACCGGTTTCGCGCGCGACTACAGCCGGGACCCGTACGCCGGATACGACAAGGTGCAGAAACTGATGTTCGACGTGCAGCACCGCGATGACCGGCTGCCGCTCAAGGAGTGGGTGCTCGGCGTGCAGGTGGGCAAGACCTCCAAGGCATATCCGTTCAGCGCACTCGCCCGGCGCGTCGACCGCCACGGCGTGCTGCGCGATACCGTGGCCGGCCAGGCGCTGCAGATCCGATTCGACGCGCAGCATCAAACAGCGCAGGCCTTTGACGCGAACGGCCGGCCTTGGCCGGCCACGATGGCCTTCTGGTTCGCCTGGTTTGCGTTCCATCCCGACACCGACCTCCTGCTCCCGCCCTGAACGCCGTCCCGTCCGGCCTCGATCGCCGCGCAGCGAGAACCACTGCACTTTGCCGATGTAAGTTCCAGTCCGACGCACCGACCCATGGTCAGCATGGCGTGATGTTCGCCGTGCAACCACAACCCGGTCCACGACCGACTTGTACTAGGAGACAAAGATGACGACACCCACCACCACCCGCTATGCATCTGCCGCCCTGGCGCTGGCTTTCGGCGCCGCCATGACGCTGGCCACCACACCAGCCGCCGCCCAGCCGGCAGACAAGGAAAAATGTTACGGCGTCGCGCTCAAGGGCAAGAACGACTGCGCCGCCGGCCCCGGCACCACCTGCGCGGGCACCTCCAAGGTGGACTACCAGGGCAATGCCTGGAAGCTGGTCGCCAAGGGCTCCTGCGAAAAAACCATGAGCAAGACCTCACCCACCGGCATGGGCCAGTTGAAGGCCTTCGAAGAGAAAAAGGCCTGAGCCAGGCACAGCCAGAACCATGCACGGCTTCGACGTGTCGCCCGTCGCCGAGCGCCTTGCGGCACCCGGCGATGGATCCGTGCGTCGGTTGCCGCTGCGGTGTGGCATAGGCCTCAAGGCCTGCCACCTGCGGCAGGTCATCGAAGAACGGCCGGACGCCGGCTTCTTCGAAGTCCATGCCGAGAACTTCATGGTCCCTGGCGGGCCGCTGCATTATTGGCTTGGCCGCATCCGGGAGCACTACCCGCTCTCCTTTCATGGTGTTGCATTGTCGATCGGCGCCGACGCCGACCTCGACCAGGACCATCTGGAGCGGCTTGCGGCACTGCTCGACCGGTATCAGCCACAGAGCTTCTCCGAACACCTGGCCTGGTCCACACACGACGGCGTGTACCTGAACGATCTGTTGCCGTTGCCGTATGACCGCCGATGCCTGCAACGGGTGTGCGACCATGTCGACCAGGTGCAGGCCCGGCTGCGGCGGCGCATGCTGCTGGAGAACCCGGCCACCTATGTCAGCTTCGCCTCATCGACCATGGGCGAGGGCGAATTCATTCGCGAGGTCGTCCGCCGGACCGGCTGCGGCCTGCTGCTCGATGTCAACAACGTGTTTGTGAGCGCCGCCAACCATGGACGCGATGCCGGCGCCGCGTTGCAGAACCTGCCGCTGGACGCCGTCGGCGAGATCCACCTGGCCGGTTTTGCCAGCCAGACCGACGCGGCAGGAGCCCCGCTGCTGATCGACAACCACGGTGCACCGGTTGCGCCGCAGGTGTGGGAGCTGTACCGGTCCGCGCTTGAATCGACCGGGCCGGTGGCCACGCTGCTCGAGCGCGACAACGATGTTCCGCCGTTGGCGCTGCTGCTCGCCGAGGCCCGGCAGGCCGACCGGTTGCTGCGCGATGCCGCAGCGGCGCTACGCGTAACGACGCGGGACTCAGCACACGGTGTCGCGCCATGATGACCATGGCGACCCGCCGCGCAGCGCCCACAGGGTCGATCGGGACGTTCACATGAGCGACCAGCAGGCATTTGCATCGGCGCTGCTCGACCCGGACCGGGTCTGCCCGGCAGACCTGCGCAGCTGGAACGGATCAGACCCCACGCCGCGGTTCGCGGTGCATCGCAACAATATCGTCGTTTCGCTGGTTGACGCGCTGGCGGAGCAGTTTCCGGTCACGCTGGAGCTGGTCGGCACGGAGTTTTTCCGGGCCATGGCGCGTACCTTCGTCCAGCAGCACCCGCCGCGCTCGCGCATCATCGCCTTCATGGGCGCGCCTTTTCCGGACTTCATCGCATCGTTTCCGCCGGCGGCCTGCGTACCCTACCTGGCCGACGTGGCGCGCCTGGAGATGGCGCGTATTGCGGCCTGCCATGCAGCCGACGCCGACACGCTGACCCCGGATGCGATCGGTCGCGCGATGGCCGACCCGCAGCAGCTGGCGCAACTGGCTGTCACGCTTCACCCCTCGGTACACCTGCTGTCGTCGCCCCATGCGATCTTTTCGCTTTGGGCGGCGCACCAGGGCGTACTCGACATCGCCGAGGTAGACCCCGATATCGCGCAGCATGCGCTGGTATTTCGCGACGGGCTCGACGTGCAGACGCTGCAGATCACGCACGGCGCCGTCTGTTTCCTGACGCGATTGCGTGCTGGCGACACCTTGGCCGATGCCGCCGGCGCGGCAACCGAAGCCGACGCGCGATGCGACCTGCCCGGCACGATCGCGCTGCTGTTGCGCCACCCCCTCGCCACCCGAATGGAGCCATTGCCATGACACATCCCGCTTCCACACCTTCCACCCATGCCACGGATGCCGGGCCGATCGCGGGCCTGCTGCGGACCATCCACAGCGGCCTGTCGCACATTCCGGACACGCTGATCGCCATCGTGGCGCGGTTCTCGATTGCCGCTGTGTTCTGGAAATCCGGCCAGACCAAGATCGAGGGCCTGGCCATCGACATCGTGGATGGCACGGTATCGCTGGGTTGGCCCCGCCTTTCCGACTCCGCGGTGTTCCTGTTCCGGGAGGAATACCAGCTGCCCTTGCTGCCACCCGAATGGGCCGCCCTGGCAGCGGCGAGCGCGGAACACCTGTTTCCGATCCTGATCCTGATCGGACTGGCGACCCGACTGTCGGCGCTGGCCTTGCTGGTCATGACGTTGACGATACAGATCTTCGTCTATCCGTCGGCGTATCCGCTGCACGGGGTCTGGGCCGCGGTGCTGCTGTTCCTGATGGCACACGGTCCGGGCGCCTTGTCGATTGACCACTGGATCGCGCAGCGGGCACGCTGACGGGCTGCACCCAGCACGGCTCGGTTAGCATCGGCCGGAGCACCCGCAATCGCACCCGCATGATGCAGCACCAGGAATTCATCGACCGCCACGGGCATGGCTGGCAAGCCGCCTGGCAGGCGCTGGCGCCACGCCCGCCCGACCCGTCGCTGATAGGGCAACTGACCAGCCGATACGGCGAGCCGCACCGGCATTACCACACGCTGCAACACCTCGATGCCTGCCTGCGCCACTTGCCTGCGCTGCGCGCGCAAGCGCGCCATCCGGACGAAATCCTGCTGGCCTTGTGGTTCCACGACGCCATCTACGACATCGGTGCGGCCGACAACGAATCCCGCAGCGCCGACTGGGCCGCGCAGGCCGCATCCAGCGCCGGCGTCGACCCCGACGCGACCCGCCGCATCCACGCGCTGATCATGGCCACCCGGCATGACCGGGCGCCACAAACCGGCGACCAGGAAATCCTGCTCGATGTCGACCTGGCCATCCTGGGCGCCCCCCCGGCCGTGTTCGACGGTTATGAACAGCAGATCCTGCGCGAATACCAGGCGGTGCCGGCGGCGGCCTTTCGCAGCAACCGGCGGCGCATCCTGCAGGGATTCCTGGCACGTGAGCGGATCTACCATACGGCGCTGTTCTTCGCGCAGCGCGAAACACAGGCGCGGGCCAATCTCGCGCGTTCGATCGCCGCGCTGCAGGCCCCCGGCGACTAGGTGTTTGCGTCGCTCAGGCGACCGGCCTGTCGACCAGCGTCGACAGGGGTAGCCGCGACAACTCCGCCAGCAGCAACGCGAGTTGCTGGCCGGCAGATGCGAGCAGTGCCTGCCCCTTGTCCACAGTGGCGGCGGCCGCGTTGCCGGCCGCACCCTGCGGGTTGTAGTCCTGCATCTGCCATGCCAGCCGGGCGCTCTTGCCATTGCCCAGGATCGGGTATTCGCCGGCGCGTTGCCGCGAGGTCGACGTGAAATCCTGCGCCAGGGTCATGTCCACCCGTTTCGGCCGGATCGCGCGCATCATCGAGGTTTCGATGTCGCCGCCGTGCACGCCGAAGCGCCGCTCATCCGCGCCGAACGGCGCCATCGCGGCGTCAGACAAAGGCAGGTCGTACCAGTTGCTGTGATAGACGATCAGGTCATGGCGGGCCCGCAGGTCGCGCGCGACGACATCCATCAGGCCGACCTGTCCGCCATGGGCATTGAAGAGCAGCAGCTTGCGGATGCCGCTGGCGGCGACACAGTCACCGATTTCGGTCCA
>JBFJZP010000183.1:0-6223 GCA_041622095.1 Burkholderiaceae bacterium
GATGGCCCAGGGCGTGGCCAACCTGGTCACGCCCTTCTTTGGTGGCATGCCGGCCACCGGCACCATTGCCCGCACGATGACCAATATCAAGAGTGGCGCGGTCTCGCCAATATCGGGCATCGTGCATGCCGGCACCTTGCTGGCCGTGGTGCTGATCGCCGCACCACTGGCCGGCTCGATTCCACTGGCCTGCCTGTCGGCCATCCTGCTGTACGTGGCCTGGAACATGGGCGAGTGGCGCGAGTTCCTGCACCTGCGCAACTACCGCCTGCCTTACCGCGTGACCCTGCTGGCGGTGTTCGGCCTGACCGTGGTGCTGGACCTGACGGTGGCGGTCGAGGTCGGCCTGCTGGTGGCCTGCATCACCTTCATCTACCGCATCTCCAGCCTGTCACGCAGCGAACCGGTCGACAGCAGCCGGAATCCGGCGCTCGGGCAGGCCGGCGCCCAAGCCCATCGCCTGTACGGCGCCTTGTTCTTCGGCGCGGTCAAGCTGGTCGAGAACATCGCCCGGAAGTTGCCGGCCCGGACACTGGTGATCGATCTGAAGAACGTGATCTACATCGACTCGACCGGTATCGATGCCTTGATCGACCTGTCGCGCCGCTGCGCCGAGGCCCAGGTCCGACTGGTGGTCTGCGGCCTGGACCATCAGCCTCGGGACATTGCGCGGCGCAGCGGCTGGCTGGCATCGATCGCGCCGCAGGACCTGCTGCCCGACCTGGCCAGCGCACTGGCGTCGATTACACCGGCCGACGCCAGCGCCTGAGGCACGGCGCGCCGGTCTCAGCCGATCGACATGCCGGCGCCGCCCGCTTCAACCATGCACCCGGTGGGCCGATCCGCCGGCAACCGCGACGATGTCGCCGTCCTCCGCCGCCAGGCGAACATGGTCGGGAGCCCGGGTTTCGACCAGCTTGAGCGCCGGCCGGCCGAGGTGGAAACCCTGGACATGGTCGACGCCGAGTTCGCGCAGCGCCTCGAGCGTGGCCGCGTCCTCCACACATTCGGCCACGGTCGACTTGTTCATGCTGCGCGCGATCTCGATCAGCGATGACACCACCAGCCGGTTGCTGGCGTCGGAGGTCAGGTCGCGCACGAAGTTGCCATCGATCTTGATGCCGTCGACCTCGAGCAGCTTGAGATGGGCGAACGAGCTGAAGCCGCTGCCGAAGTCGTCCAGGTGCACCGCGCACCCGACGCTGCGCAGCGCGGCAATCATCGGCCGGGCGGCGATCAGGTCACCCATGCCGGCGGTCTCGGTCAATTCGATATGCAGCCGGCGCGGGTCCACGCCGTAACGCTGCAACGCGTCGCGCAGGAAGCCGACGAAGCCGGCGTCGTCCAGTGAGCGCGGCGACAGGTTGGCGGCAATACGCACCGACGCGCGCGAGCGCGACAAGGTGTCGATGCAGGACTCGAACACCCAGCGGTCGATCTGGCGGATCTTGCCGCTGCGCTCCGCATGTTGCACGAAAGCAGTTGGCGCGATCAGCTGGCTCGCATCGTCTTCATCGACCATCCGCAGCAATGCCTCGTGGTAGGCCACCCCCATGTCGGACATGCGCAGCACCGGCTGGAAATGCACCTGCAAGCGCTGGTCGCGCAAGGCGCGGTAGATGCGGCCATTCCAGATGACACGCTCCGACTCCGCCTGGGAATGCGCGACGTCGTTGCGATACAGGCACCAGCCGTTCTTGCCGTTGAGCTTGGCCTGGTACATCGCGGTATCCGCGCAGGCAATCAGGTCGTCGGCCGCGCGGGCGTGCGCCGGATACAGCGCCAGCCCCATGCTGCAGTCCACGCCCAGGCTGCGTGAATCCAGCTCGAACCGCAGCGCCGACACCACCTGGGTCAGCCGCAGCGCGATCGCCTGCGCATCACGTGCCGATCCGCCAGGGCTGACGATCGCGAACTCGTCGCCGCCCAGGCGTGCAACAAATTCGCCGGGCAGACTGGCCTTGGCCAGCGCCTGCGCCACCATGACCAGGATCTTGTCGCCGACGCGATGGCCGGCCATGTCGTTGACATGCTTGAACTCGTCCAGGTCGATGAACACCAGCACCAGGCCACGACCCTGGACCGAAGCCTGCACCAGCGCCTTGTCCAGCGCCTCGTACAGGCCGCGCCGGTTGGGCAGATCGGTCAACGCGTCGACCAGCGCCAGGCGCGCGCGTTGCTCGGTCCGCCGGCTCTGCGTGATGTCTTCATGCAGCCAGATCCGGCCGCCGGAGCCGTCCGGACCTGCGCCGACGACCTGCATGCGCTGCGTGACCAGGCGGCCGTCGCGGGTGCTGATCTCGCGGTCGACAAAGGGCTGGTCGCCTCCGGTGTCTTGCAGCATCCGCACCACCTCGACGCTGTCGACCCCGACCTGCCGACTCAGCAGCGGTACGACGTCGGCAACCGGGGTTCCTGGCTGAAGACCATTGAGCGACCACAGGCGCGAGAACAAGTCGTTGGCATACACCACGCGCTGCTCGGCGTCGACGAACAGGATGCCGATCTGCAAGGCGCCGAGCAAGGTGGTCAGGCGCGCGCGCTCCTGCGCCGCCGCGGCCAGGTGCTGCGCCTGGCGGCGCTCGCTATGCTCCAGCGCGGCCACCCGCTGCTGGATCGTCGCCGCCATGGTGTTGAAGGCGGCGGCGAGCCGGCCGGCTTCGTCGCGCGTGCGCACCGGCAGGGCGATATCGAAATGGCCAGCAGCGACCTGCCGGCTGGCCCGGGACAAGGCAGCCAGGTTGCGGGTCAGGCCATAGGCGATGATGATCAGCAGCAAGGCCGACATGACCAGCGCCAGTGCGCCGATCCACAAGCCGTTGCCGCGGAAATCGTCGCGCGCCGCGCGCAGCCGCTGGGTCGACAAGCCCAATTGGAGTCGCGCCATCGTCTGGCCGGCCAGGGCCACCGGCGCTGCCAAGTGCAGCGTCGCGTCGGCCCGGTCCAGGTCGATCGGGCCGGTGTCGCGCGGCGGCAAGGACATGGCCGAATCCCAGCCCGAGGCGGCGACCGGCCGGCCGAGATGGTCGTGCAGCACGAGGTAGTCGATCGCCTGGGGATTGCGCACCAGGTCCAGCGTCTGCTGTACCGTCGCGTAGTCGCGTTGCGCCAGTGCCGGCGCAAGCGACTGGTCGAGCAATGCCAGGATCTCCTGCGCCTGCGACGTGGCCTGGTCCTTGAGCGTCCGCTGCATCAGCCGCTCGGCACCGAGCCAGATCAGTGCCATGGCCAGGATCTCGACCGCCACGCAGGCAACGACCAGTTTGCGCCGCAACGACCAGGCGGTCCGCTTCATCAGGTTCATGATGCTCTGGCCATCATGCCGCGGGTGCGGTCGACATACACATCCATGGACTCCATCAGCCCGCTCGGGATGTCGCGCATGCCGGTGAAGCCGGTCGCCGCCAGGAACGCCGCGCCTTCGCGAGAACCGGGCGCGACGAAGGCCAGCAGGTGCGAGCGGAGCTGCCGGAGCCGGGCGGCGCCGACCTGGGGCCCGGCGGCGATGACGAGGCCGGGGACCTCGGCGAACACCGTCAAGGTGTGCAACTGGCGCCGGGTGCTTTCGGGGATCGCGTGCAACTCGCCGGCGCTGAGCATCGCGGCGACCGCGTCGCCACGCAGCACCAGGTTGCCGACACTGTCGTCGGTCGACGTGTGCACGATCCGGAAATCCCGGTCCGGCTGCAGGCCGTTGTCGGCCAGCCAGCGCAGACCGCGCAACGCGACCAGCGACTGCGGATTGGACATGACCAGCGCGCGGCCGCGGAGTTCGGCGACCGCGGCGATCGGCCGGGACGCGGCAAACACCAGCACGCCCCGGATATCGGGCTGCACCTGCAGCATCGGCTGCCAGCGGTGGTCGAGTTGCGCCAGCCGGGCCATGTGCGGCGCGGTCGCGACCAGGTCGTATTCGAGCCTGGCCAGCCGGCGGTAAAACTCGATCCAGTCGGATGCGGTCGACAGCTGAACCTGCTGCTGCAGTGCCCGCGCAAGGTATTCACGCAAGGACTGGTACTGGGACATCAGGACGCGGGCACTGATGTTGGGCAACAATCCCATTTCCAGGGAAACCGACTCCCGGGCCGCCACGGCTTGCGCCTGGGCCGCTTGCGACAGAGAACAAATCGACAACACCGCCACAGAGAAATCCCTGCGTTGGATCGACTGCGTCATGTAGGTCCCGTTTTGGCACGGTCCTCGACCGTGATGAAGCCTGGGTGCGCTGCACCACCTCCCTGCTGCCTCCCCTTTGATCCATTCTGGCGGATCCGGTCGTGCGCCGGATTTTTGATCTAATCGGAGTTTACGTTCAGTTCGGCGCCCGGGCGAGCGTTACTGCCGGCAACGCGGCAAGAAAACCACAGTGGCAGGCCTTGCCACCGCACACCGACCCGATCGGGCCGGCGCCATGCGGCCGTCACAGGCCGCGCAGGAACGCCAGCAGCAGCGCACTGACTTCGGCCGAACGCTCGCGCTGTATCCAGTGTCCCGCGCCATCGAGGATGTGGCAGCCACGCAGCGCCGGCAAGCTGGTGTCATAACGCGCGATCTGCGCCTGCGTGGCCGGGAAGCGCAACACGCTGTCGCGCGCGCCGGCAATGAACATCGACGGCTGCTGGATCGCGGCGCCACGCCAGGGCGCGAGCAGTTCGGAATTCAGGCGCAGGCAGCGGTACCAGTTGAGCCCGCCGCGAAATCCGGTGCGCTTGAACTCCCCGGTGTAATACGCAAGGTCGACATCGCTCATCCAGTCGGGCAAGGTCTGCGGATCGACGGTGTTGTCCAGAAAACCCGCGCCCGGCGCCAGCATGCCGAAGCCGGCTTCGCCGGGTGCATCACCCGATCCGCTGAAATGGATGCGCCGCACCGACGCGTCCACATCGCGCTCGAACTCCGCCTCGGCCACGCCCGGCGCCTGGAAGTACTGCATGTAGAAGTTCTCGATACCCTGCTTCTCCAGCGCGCCGAGGATGTCGGTGCGCCACGGCGGCGCATACGGCACGCTCATGCCGACAACCGCCGGGAACAGGTCCGGCCGCAGCAGGGCCGCATGCCAGGCAACCGGCGCGCCCCAGTCATGACCGACCAGCACCGCCTGCTGCACGCCGAGCGCCTTGAGCAGGCCGACCATGTCGCCGACCAGATGCAGCAGCGTGTACTTCGCCGGGTCCGCCGGCGCATCGGTGCCGCCATAACCCCGCATGTCCGGCGCCACTGCCCGGTACCCGGCAGCGGCCACCGCGGCCATCTGGTGGCGCCATGAATACCAGCTCTCCGGCCAGCCGTGGCAGAACAGCACCACCGGCCCCTGCCCCTGGCTGGCCACCCGCATGCGGATGTCGTCGACTTGGAAATGTTCGAGCAGCGGTGCGGTCATGATCGTGCGCCTGGTTCGAGTCGTCAGAAACCCCAAGATACCACCGTACGGCCTGCGGTTGTACCCCGGGCGCCTGGCAGGATGCCGCCTGCCGGAGCATCATCGCGCCATGATGAACTCACTCGTGGACGGCTACCGTGCCCTGGTGCTCGGCGCCAGCGGCGCGATCGGCCAGGCCTGGCTGCAGCAGTTGCAGCAAGACCTGCGTTGCGACACGGCCATCGGCCTGTCGCGCAGCGGCGAACCCGCACTGGTGCTGGAGGACGAAGCCAGCCTGAAGCAGGCCGCCGCGTCGGTGGCCGACAAGGGCCCGTTCCACCTGGTTTTGGACGCCACCGGCGCACTGGTCATCGACGGCCGCGGCCCGGAAAAGCGCCTGGACGAACTCGACGGCGCGGCGCTGATGCGGGCGATGCAGGTCAACGCCATCGGGCCGGCGCTGCTGCTCAAGCATTTCGCTCCGCAGCTGGCCAGCGGCGAACGCGTGGTCTGGGCCAAGTTGTCGGCGCGGGTGGGCAGCATCGAGGACAACCGCAAGGGCGGCTGGTATGGCTACCGCGCGTCCAAGGCGGCGCTGAACATGTTGCTGCAGACCGCGGCGATCGAGATCGCGCGGCGCCGCCCATTGGCGGTGGTCGCCGCGCTGCAACCGGGCACGGTGCGCTCGCGGCTGAGCCATCCATTCGTCGGCGACGATGCGCTCGACCCGCAGGACTCGGCACGCCAGCTAGGAGCGGATCTCAACGGATTGTCCGCCACCGGCCGCGCGCAGTTCATCGACTACCAGGGCAAGCCGATACCCTGGTGAAAACATCCGGCGCAACCCGGTTCAAGAAAGCCAGC
>JBFJZP010000184.1:0-6194 GCA_041622095.1 Burkholderiaceae bacterium
GAAGCTGATCTGGCAGTGATCGCTGCCAGCGGGGCCTGGCATGGGCCCCGCGTCGACCCCGGTTGCTGAACGCAGCCCGGGGGCTGGCGCATATCGGAGGCCCCGCAGCCGTTCGCGCGGCGATGGGGCGGCTTGCCGTTCTTGCGGCGGTCGCGGGTGGTGACGCGCGCCGCCATGACACCCCGGATCCGCTCCATCGAGGGTATTCCCTGATCACGCGCAATTCATTTCACTCTAATATTCGCGTACATTGATATTGCGATGTTTGGATAAATGACCGATGCACCCGCAGACCAGGTTTTCGAGACAGCGGCCGAATTGTTCGGCCTGTTGTCCACGCCGACCCGGCTGCGCATCGTCTGCCAGTTGTGCGAAGGCGAGAGGAATGTGGGCGACCTGATGACACTGATCGGGGTGAGCCAGTCCAACATCTCGCAGCACCTGGGCGTGTTGTACCGCGGCGGCATTGTCGGTCGCAGGCGCGCCGGCTCGCAGGTCTTCTATCGCATCGTGAGTCAGCGTGTGTTGTTGCTGCGTGACGTGGTGTGTGGCGAGCAAAGGGCCTGAAGCCAGAGCCGACACCGATGGCGCAGTATTTGAACCGGGAGAACATGTGAATTCCGATAACCACGAACCGGGACGCCTGCGCAAGGCACCGGAGAACTTCCTGGACCAGGCCGGTGTCCGCACCGTCATGGCACAGGCGCGCGCCGGTCGCCGGGACTTCCTGCGCCAGGCTTTTGTCGCGGCCGGCGCCGGTGCGGCAGCGGCCGCGGCGCCGCATGCGCTGGCTGCGTCCGGTACCGCGGTGCCGGCCGATGGCGACCCGAACATCCTGAACCTGCCGGAACACACCCGCGGCCTGGGCCAGCCGGTGGTAACCGACGGGTATGGCAAGCCTTCCCGGTACGAGGCCAATGTCCAGCGGCGCCAGAGTCCGGGACTGACCCAGACCACGCAGGCGTCGGTGTCGTTTGCGCCGTTGCAATCGCTGTTCGGCATCGTCACGCCCAGCGGCCTGCATTTCGAGCGCCATCACCAGGGCTGGTGGGATGTCGACCCATCGAAGCACCGGCTGATGGTCAACGGCTCCGATGCGACCATCGTCAAGAAGCCGCGGGTCTTCACGATGGACGAATTGATGCGCTTGCCGTCGGTCTCGCGCTTTCATTTCATCGAATGCGGCGCCAACACCGGCATGGAATGGGGCAATGTCGCGGTTCCGACCTGCCAGTACAGCCACGGCATGCTGAGCTGCAGCGAATTCACCGGCGTGCCGCTGCGCACCGTGCTCGAGATGTGCGGCGTCGACTACAAGCGCGGCCGTTTCGTGCTGGGTGAAGGCGCCGACGGATCGTCGATGACCCGCACCATTCCGATGGAACTGGTGGAAAGCGGCGAAGTGCTGCTGGCCTACGGCCAGAATGGCGAAATGCTGCGTCCGGAAAACGGCTACCCGCTGCGCCTGGTCGTGCCTGGCGTGCAAGGTGTCAGCTGGATCAAGTACCTGCGGCGCATCGAGATCGGCGACAAGCCGTATGGCGCGAAGGACGAGGTGCTGCATTACGTCGACCTGATGCCCAGCGGACTCCATCGCCAGTACACCAGCACCCAGGAATGCAAGAGCGTGGTCACCACGCCTTCCGGTGGCCAGGTGTTGCTGGACAAGGGCTTCTACAACATCAGCGGCCTGGCCTGGTCGGGGCGCGGCAAGATCAAGCGGGTCGATGTGTCGGTCGACGGCGGGCGCAACTGGCGCACCGCGCGGTTGGAGTCGCCGGTGCTCTCCAAGTGCCTGACGCGGTTCAACATCGACTGGACCTGGGACGGCAAGCCGGCACTGGTGCAAAGCCGTGCGATGGACGAGACCGGATATGTGCAGCCGACCAACCGGCAGTTGCGTGCGGTGCGTGGCACCCGATCGATCTACCACAACAATGCGATCCAGACCTGGCTGGTGCAGGAAAGCGGGGAGGTGAAGAATGTCCAGCTTTCGTGATGCCATCGTCTGGGCTGCGCTGATGTGCGGCGCCTGGGCCCAGGCGCAGACCACCGCCGCTTATCCGGGAATCGGACGCGCCGCGACCGACAAGGAGATCGCGGCCTGGGACATCGATGTGCGGCCCGACTTCAAGGGCCTGCCCGAGGGCAAGGGGACGGTTGCCAAGGGCATGGATGTCTGGGAAGGCAAGTGCGCGTCCTGCCACGGGGTGTTCGGCGAGTCCAACCAGGTGTTCAGTCCGATCACCGGTGGCACGACCAAGGAGGACATGAAAACGGGTCGCGTCGCACGCCTGACCGACAACGCGTATCCCGGCCGGACCACGATGATGAAGTTGTCCAACCTGTCGACCCTGTGGGACTACATCTACCGTGCCATGCCCTGGAACGCGCCGAAGTCCCTGACCACCGAGGAGGTGTATGTGGTCACCGCGTACGTGCTGAACCTGGGAGGTGTATTGCCCGACGACTTCACCTTGTCCGACCAGAACATGGCCCAGGTGCAGGCGATGCTGCCCAACCGCAACGGCATGAGCACCGACCATGCGATGTGGCCCGGCGCCACGTTCGGCACACGCAAGCCCGACGTCAGCGCCACCGCCTGCATGAAGGACTGCGTGACCAAGGTCGAGATCGCGTCGAGCCTGCCGGACTTCGCGCGTAATGCGCATGGCAACCTGGCAGAGCAGAACCGCCCGGTGGGTGCGCAGGTCGGCGCCGAAACCAGCACCGCACCGGCGCCGGCTGCCATGGCCACGACAGCAACCGTGGCGACAGCGCAGCCGGCGGCACCTGTCGCTGCCGCTGCGGCTGCTGCTGCCAAGCCCGCGACAAGCGCCAAGTCCGGGGTGGACCCGGCAGCCGCGATCGCGTTGACGCAAAAATATGCCTGCAATGCCTGCCATGGCCTGGACAACAAGATCCTCGGCCCGGGTTTCCGCGAAATCGCACGCAAATATGCATCGCGCGGCGACGGGGTCGACTACCTCGCCGGCAAAATCAAGGCCGGAGGTGGCGGTGTCTGGGGTCCGGTGCCGATGCCGGCGCAGGCGCTCGGCGCGGCCGAGGCAAAATTGATCGCGCAGTGGCTCGCAGAAGGGGCAAAAAAGTAGGACCGGCCTAGGGAAGTCCCTATGTCTGGATGGTGTTGGTTAATTAGAATATGCTGATAAAGGAGATAGTCATGCATACACGTCGGGAAGCCATTTTTCATTCGGCCAAGGTTGCTGCCATGCTGGCATCGATCGGCCTGTTGCCCACAGCGGCACTGGCGCAGGCGCCAGCGTACAACAGTGCGGCGTTCGAGGCCAAGAACATGGCCGATCTGGTCAAGGCGATGGGTGCCAGTGCGCCGGTAGAGAGCAAGGACGTCACCGTCACCGGTCCCGACATCGCCGAAAACGGCGCGGTCGTGCCGGTCGGCGCGTCGAGCACCCTGCCGGGTGTCAAGCGGCTGCTGCTGCTGGTCGAAAAGAACCCGTCGGTGCTCGCCGCGATGTTCGACATCACCGATGCGATCGAGACGAATGTGTCCACCCGGGTCAAGATGGGCCAGTCGTCCTATGTCTATGCGGTGGCCATGATGGCCGACGGCAAGATGTTGTACGCACAAAAGGAAGTCAAGGTCACGCTGGGCGGTTGCGGCGGCTGAGGCCGAACACATTGATCCCGGGTACTTGCCCGGAACATTCGAATACAAAGGAGAAAGAACATGGCAGATCCGATGCGAATTCGCGCACAGGCCGCTGGCGACAAGACCACGGTACGGGTGCTGATGGGGCATGAAATGGAAACCGGGCAACGCAAGGACTCGGCCGGCAAGGTCATTCCGGCCTGGTACATCCGAAACGTTTCCGCGCAACTCAATGGCAAGGAAGTGATGACGGCACAGTGGGGTCCGGCGGTTTCCAAGAATCCGTTCCTGCAGTTTGTCGTCAAGGGCGCGAAGGCCGGCGACAAGGTCACGATCTCGTGGATCGACAACAAGGGCGAGAAGCGTACCGACGAAGCCACGGTGTCCTGACGAGCGGCGGGCAGCCCAAGGGCCCGCCCGAGCGCCGACGTGTCGCGCCGATCGGTGCGCAGTTGTTCCTGAACCGTAAAACAACGCGAGGAGACCATGAAAAGACTAATGATTCCAACGGTGCTGCTGGCGGCCTGTGTCGGCGCATCGGCGCAGACCAAGTCCACTGCCGACGGCATTGCCGAATACCGCAAGATGCTGGAAGACGGCAATCCGGCCGAGTTGTATGAAGCCAAGGGCGAGGAGCTCTGGAAGAAGAAGCGCGGACCGAAGAACGCGTCGATGGAGCAGTGTGACCTGGGCCAGGGGCCCGGCAAGGTCAAGGGCGCGTTCGTGCAGTTGCCGCGTTATTTCGCCGACACCCAGCGGGTCCAGGACCTGGAGTCACGGCTGCTCACCTGCATGGAAAGCCTGCAAGGCTTCGATGCGGCGGCGATTGCCAAGACCGGATTCGGCCGTGGCGAGCAGGCCAATATCGAGTCGCTGGTGGCATACATCTCGGCCGAGTCGCGTGGCATGAAGTTCAACCTGCCGCAGTCGCATGCGCAGGAGAAGAACATGTTCGAGGTCGGCAAGCGGGCGTTTTTCTACCGCGCCGGCCCCTATGACTTTTCCTGTGCATCCTGCCATGGCGAAGACGGCAAACGAATCCGGCTGCAGGACCTTCCGGACCTGACGAAGAATCCGGGCGACGGTGTCGGTTTCGCCGCGTGGCCCGCCTATCGCGTCGGCAACGGCCAGTTGTGGGGCATGCAGCGTCGCCTCAACGACTGCTTCCGGCAGCAGCGCTTCCCGTATCCGGGTTACGCGTCCGAAGTGACGATCGCACTGGGCGTCTACATGGGCGTCAATGCCAAAGGTGCGGAATCCATCGCGCCGGCCATCAAACGCTGAGGAGGACACACATATGTACAAGAAACAGTTCCGACGCGTCGCACTTCCATTGCTCGCAGCGCTTGCCGTGGCCGGTTGTGCCGGCATGGGCGGCAAGCCAGACTACGATGCGATGCTCGACCAGGTGATGAAGTCCTCGTTCCGTGACCAGGGTATTGCCAAGGTCGATCGCCTGAAGCAGGACGCGTCCAACGACCAGTGCTCCGCCGCCTTGGGGCAGGAATTGCCCGAGAAAAAGGCCAAGGTGATCGAGGCGGAAAACCTCAAGACCGTCAAGTGGCCGGCCGATGGCCAGTTCATCGGCGACTGGAAGACCGGCGAGAAGCTGGCGCAAAGCGGCCGTGGCATGACATGGTCGGATGCGTCGGCGGCCACCAGTGCCAACGGCGGCAACTGCTACAACTGCCATCAGATCGACAAGGCCGAGATCTCCTACGGCACCATCGGCCCGAGCCTGTACAACTACGGCAAGATCCGCGGCGTCAGCGATCCGGCCAGTGCCGCTGCCAAGCCGATCGTCGAGTACACCTGGGGCAAGCTGTACAACGCCAAGGCCTACAGTGCATGCTCGGCGATGCCGCGGTTCGGCCATGCCGGCATGCTCGACGAGAAGCAGCTCAAGGACTTGATGGCCTTGCTGCTCGACCCGAAGTCGCCGGTCAACCAGTAAGCGTATGCTGCAGGCCCGCCGGTGCGCGGGCCTGTTTTTCATCTTTCATATCATTGATTGCTGATTCATGAATCTGTCCAAGCGCGAATTTCTGCAGGTCCTGGGCGCGGCTTCTGCTGCCGGCATGGGATTGGCGCGCCATGCGGACGCGGATGCGGCAACCGCCCAGGCCGGCCTGTATGACACGGCGCCATTCGGCAATGTGTCGTTCCTGCACATGACCGATTGCCATGCGCAGCTCAAGCCGATTTATTTTCGCGAGCCCAGCGTCAACATCGGCATCGACTCGATGCAGGGCCAGCTGCCGCACCTGGTCGGCGAACACCTGCTCAAGCTCGCCGGCGTCCGTCCCGGAACGGCGCAGGCGCACGCCTATACCTACCTGGACTTCGAGAAGGCCGCACGGCGCTATGGCAAGGTCGGCGGCTTTGCGCACCTGTCCACCCTGGTCAAGCAGCTCAAGTCCAGTCGCCCGGGCGCCTTGCTGCTCGATGGCGGCGATACCTGGCAGGGCTCGGCCACATCCTTGTGGACCAATGCCCAGGACATGGTCGACGCCTGCAAGTTGCTCGGCGTGGACGTCATGACCGGGCACTGGGAGTTCAC
>JBFJZP010000185.1:0-6187 GCA_041622095.1 Burkholderiaceae bacterium
CTCGGCGCCGAGGTTGAGCAGCACATCGAACCCAGGCAGGTCATCCATCGACACGCCCATCACCACTGGCGAGGCGTCGCGCACAAGCGCCGGGCTGTGCACGCTGCAATGGGGCACGAAATCGACTGCGGAAAAAGTCCACAAGGCCTTGTCGAGCGCACGCAAGGTGGCCTGCGGTCCGCAAACGGCCACCCGCGACCCCTGCGCGGTTGCCTTGCGCAGCAAGCGGCAGACATGCAGTGTCTTGTCGGGCATGTTGAAATGGAAAGCGACTTCGGTCATGGCAATCACAACGGTCGGCGCGTCGACGCGACCCCGGCAAGGTCTCGCGTCGTGCGCCAGGGCATGGTCAGCTTGTCCGTTGTCGCGACGTTTTGGGGCTCAGCTCGCCTTGCGCTGTCGCGCACCGGTCGCGGACTTGGCCACCGGCTTGGCAGCGGACGCCGCCCGGGCCTGGGCGACCAGGAATTCGAGCAGCAACGGCACCGGCCGGCCAGTCGCACCCTTGTTCGCCCCGCCCTTCCAGGCGGTACCGGCGATGTCGAGGTGGCCCCAGGGGTATTTCGAGACAAAACGTTGCAAAAACTTGGCTGCCGTCACCGCACCGGCGGGACGTCCGCCGACATTGGCCACGTCGGCAAAATGGGTCTTGAGACCTTCGCCGTATTCATCGTCCAGCGGCATGCGCCAGCATGGGTCGAGGGCGTTTTCGCCGGCGGCCATCAGCTCTTGCGCCAATGCATCGGTCGTGGCAAACATGCCGCTGCGTACCGCGCCAAGCGCAATCACACAGGCGCCGGTCAGCGTGGCGATGTCGACGACCACCCGCGGATTAAACCGTTCGGCGTAGGTCAGCGCATCGCACAGCACCAGGCGGCCTTCGGCGTCGGTATTGAGGATCTCGATCGTCTGCCCGCTCATGCTGGTGACCACGTCGCCGGGTTTGACCGCACGCCCATCGGGCATGTTCTCGCAGCTGGGAATCAGTCCGACCACATTGATCGCCGGCTTGAGCTCCGCCAATGCACGGAACACGCCCAGTACGCTGGCCGCGCCACCCATGTCGTATTTCATTTCGTCCATTTCGGGCGCCGGCTTGATCGAAATGCCGCCACTGTCGAACGAAATGCCCTTGCCGACCAGCACGGTCGGCGCCTCGGTCTTGGCTGCGCCGTTGTAACGCAGCACGATGAAACGCAGCTCTTCCTCCGACCCCCTGGCAACGGCCATGAAGGAGCCCATGCCCAGCTTGGCGACCTGCTTGGGCCCGAGCACCTCGCATTGCACCTGGGGCAGACGGGCCAGTTCCTTGGCGGCGCCGGCGAGCATGGTCGGCGTCGCGTGGTTGCCGGGTCGGTTGGCCCATTCCTTCGCGTACTCCATGCCGCGTACGGTTGCCACCGCCTGCGCGAATGCGTCCCGGCTCTTCGCCGCGTCCGGCACACCGACGGTCAAATGGGTCAACGCGCGGGGTTCGGGTTTGGACTTGGTGGTGGTGTAGACATAACTGGCATCGGCCGCAGCCTGCACCGCCACACGCAGCGCCGCATCGTCGGCCGGCGTGGCAAAACACAACACCAGCTTCTGGATGTTCTTGGCCTTGAGCCCGGCTATTGCCGCACCGACCGCCTGTCGCACCTGGCGCGCAGTGCCGTCCTCGCAGCCCGCGAGCACGATGCGCTTGCAGGCAATACCCGCCACGTTGTACAGCGCCAGCCACTTGCCAGCCTTGGCCTCGAGATCGCCGGCCTTGAGCGCCGCGCCGATCAACTCGGACAAGCCGCCCTTGGCTGGCTTGAAAGATTGGGGAACCAGTACCACCAGCGCATCGGCCTTGTGGGTAGCGGCCGCGGCCAGGTCCATCGACTGGATTTCAAAGTTCATAATTGCGTCTTTCATTGCCCACGATGTTATTCCATTCTTCCATCCGCAAGGAGATGTCCCGCAGCTTCGGCGCCACCGTGGTGGTGCTGGCCACGACGGTCATGACCATGTTGCTGATCCGCACGGTCGGCCTGGCCTCGCGCGGCAGCGTCGACCCTGCCGAGGTCATGATGGTGCTGGGCTACACCGTGCTCGGCCATGCGCCGACCATCCTGACGCTGAGCCTGTTCGTCGCCACCGTATCGACCCTGACGCGCATGTACCGTGACAGCGAGATGGCGGTCTGGTTTTCCAGTGGCCAGGGCCTGGGCAGCTTCCTGCAGCCGCTGCTGCGTTTCGCCTGGCCGATCTGGTTGTGTATCGCCTTGCTGATCGTGTTCGTCTGGCCCTGGTCGCACCAGCAGTCCGAGGCCTTGAGTCAACGCTTCGAGCAGCGCAGCGACCTCGAACGCATCGCTCCGGGCCAGTTCCAGGAGTCGGCCAGCGGCGAACGGGTGTTCTTCATCGACAAGGATTCGGTCGGCGGCAAGACCGCTGGCCAGGTGTTCATCGCCGCGCGGGAGAAAGGCAAGCAGACCATCACGTCTGCGCGTGCCGGCCGGATCGAAACCGTCGGCGAAGACCGTTTTCTGCTGCTGACCAACGGCCAGCGCCTGGAAGACCGGATCGACGAGCCCGGCTTCAAGATCAGCGAGTTCAAGGAATACGGCGTGCTGGTCGACGAAAGAGCCCAGCGGATTGCCAAGGTCGCGCCGCCGCGGGCCCAGAGCACGCTGGCGCTGTGGCTGGCACAGACGCCGATCCTGCTCGGTGAGTTGTCATGGCGCCTCGGCCTGGCGCTGTCGTCGGTCAACTTCGTGCTGCTGGCGCTGGTGTTCTCGACCGTCAACCCGCGCGTCGGGCGCAACGGCAACCTGCTTTTCTCGCTGTTTGCATTCATCGTCTACTACAACATGGTCAACCTTGGCGCCAGTCGCATCGCCTCCGGTGCCAGCGAATTCTGGAGCTACAACCTGGCGCTGCACGGCGGCGTCTTCGCCTTCTCCAGTCTGCTGCTGCTCAAGAAACACTGGAACCTGAGCCTCATGCCCACAAGGGCAAGGCGCCAGCCGCCCGATCCACAAACTGCGGCTGGCACACGATGAAGACCGTGCGCCGCATGATCTACGGCGAAGTCATCGCCGCGGTCGGATTCACCACGCTGGCCTTCCTGGCCCTGTTCTCCTTCATCGACTTCGTCAACGAGTTGCGCTGGATCAACACCGCCGGGCCGGGGGGTTACCAGTTGCGCCACGCGGTCGCCTATGTCGGCACCTTGTCGGTCAGCAGCCTGTACGACTTGCTGCCGATCACGGTGCTGATCGGCTCGGTGTTCGTCATGGCCCGGCTGGCGCAGAACTCCGAGTTCACCGTCCTGCGCACCAGCGGCCTGGACCCCTGGCGCGCGCTGCGCACCATGCTCGGCCTGGGCCTGCTGTTCACGCTGATCACCTATGCGATCGGCGACTTCCTGGTGCCCGCGGCAGATCGCGCCGGCCAGTTCCTGCGCGCCCAGCATGTGCGCGAGATCACCGTCGGGCAGACCGGTGCCTGGCTGCGCGAGAAACAGGGCGAGCACTCCTTCTGGGTCAACGTCGGTGCGCTGCAACCCGACGGCAACATGGTTCGGATCCGGATCATGGAGTATTCCGAAGCCGGCAAGCTGGTGGCCAACAGCGAGGCCGGCAGCGGCCGATTCGCCGGTGACAGCGCCTGGCTGCTCAAGGACGTGAACCGCACCTTGTTCAGCGCCGATGCCAACGGCCAGCCGCAGGCGGAGGTGGTGACACTGGATGAATTCCGTTGGACGACGACCCTGACCTCGGAGATGGCGGCCGTGGCATTGTTGCGCCCGGAACGCATGTCGATCATCGACCTGTTCCAGTTCATGCGCCATCTCGACGCCAACGACCAGGCATCGCAACGCTACGAGATCGAGTTGTGGCGCAAGGTGTTCTACCCGCTCAGCTGCCTGGTGATGATGGTGCTGGCGCTGCCGTTCGCCTACCTGCATTTCCGTACCACCGGCATCTCGACCTATGTATTCATCGGCGTCATGACCGGCATCAGCTTCTTCCTGCTGAACAACCTGTTCGGCCATTTCGGTAACCTGCGCAACTGGTGGCCCTGGCTGGCGGCGGCGGCCCCCGGCATCATCTACAGCGTGTTCTCCCTGTCGGCCTTCAGCTGGCTGGTGCTGCGCCGATGACGAACACCCGCGCCACCGTCCTGTTCGCGCATGGGTCGCGCGACCCATTGTGGAGCCGGCCGATCGAAGCGGTTGCGGCGCGCATGACAGCGCTCGACCCGCAATCGCGGGTGTGCTGCGCCTATCTGGAGCTGACGCAGCCGGACCTGCCCAGCGTCGTCGCGACACTGCTCGCTTCGGGGGTCGACGAGATCGTCGTGGTGCCGATGTTTCTCGGTGTCGGACGGCATGCGCGCAACGATCTGCCGGAACTGGTCCGCCAGCTCACGACGCAATACCCCGACCTGCGCATCCAACTGCGCCCTGCGGTCGGCGAAGACCCGCAAGTGATCGACCTGCTGGCGCGGCTGGCACTTGGCTGAGGATCACCCGACACCAGCGGGCCGGACACGGCGGGCATAATCAGGCGCCATGGGTTACCGACCGACATGAATCTGCACCAATTTCGCTTCGTCCAGGAAGCCGTCCGGCGCAATCTGAACCTCACCGAGGCCGCCAAGGCGTTGCACACCTCGCAACCCGGCGTCTCCAAGGCCATCATCGAGCTGGAAGAAGAACTCGGCATCGACATCTTCATCCGCCACGGCAAGCGGCTCAAGCGGGTCACCGAACCGGGCCAGCAGGTGCTCAAGAGCATCGACCTGATCATGCGCGAGGTCGGCAACCTCAAGCGCATCGGCAACGAGTTCAGCGCCCAGGACAGCGGAACCCTGTCGATTGCGACCACCCACACCCAGGCGCGTTACGTGCTGCCCCCGTCGGTGACCCAGCTGCGCCAGGCTTATCCGAAGGTCAATGTCAGCCTGCACCAGGGCTCACCGGCCCAGGTGGCGCAGATGGTGCTCGAGGAAACCGCCGACATCGGCATTGCCACCGAGGCGCTGGCGGCTTATCCGGAGCTGGTCACCCTGCCCTGTTATGAATGGCAACACATGCTGGTGGTACCGCAGGACCATGCGCTCGCACGACTCGACCGGGTCACGCTGGAAGACCTGGCGACAGTGCCGCTGATCACCTACCACCCGTCGTTTACCGGCCGCACCAAGATCGACCAGGCCTTTGCCACGCGCAACCTGCAACCGCAGATCGTGCTCGAGGCGATCGACTCCGACGTGATCACCACCTATGTGCGCCTGGGAATGGGGGTGGGAATCGTCGCCGAAATGGCGGTGCGCGATATCGCCGCCGACGACAGCGGCAAGACCGGCCTGCGCGTGCGACCGGTGGGCCACCTGTTCGGCCAGAACGTCGCCCGCGTCGCCTTCAAGCGCGGCGCGTTCCAGCGCAATTTCGTCCTCAAGTTCGCCGAGTTGCTCAGTGATCGCCTGACCCGCAACCTCGTCGCCCGCGCCATGAATGGCGACGCTAGTGATTATGAATTGTGAGAGATTGTGGGACAGACCGCCGTTACACGCAGTGAACAAGCTCTGTCACCAACATTTCGTGGATGTCCTCTCGTGGGACAGACAGCCGCCACACGCAGTGAACAAGCTCTGCCCTCGCCCCTGATTTCCCCGCTGCCCTGAATCATGAACGCCTCCATTTCCGCCCGTACCCCTGAACTCGTCACCAAGCTGCCCAACGTCGGCACCACGATCTTCACCGTCATGTCCGCGCTGGCGGCCGAAAAGAAGGCGGTCAACCTGGGCCAGGGTTTCCCGGACTTCCCGTGTGACCCGAAGCTGGTGGGCGCCGTCAGCCACGCGATGGCACAAGGCCTGAACCAGTACCCGCCGATGACCGGCGTGGCACCGCTGCGCGAGGCGATTGCCGGGAAGCTGCGCGCCTGGCATGGCCCGCATGGCGGTCGCGATTACGACGCCGTCAGCGAGATCACCGTGACCGCCGGCGCGACCCAGGCGATCCTGACCGCGGTGCTCGCGGTGGTGCGCGCTGGCGACGAGGTGATCGTGCTCGACCCCTGCTACGACTCCTATGTGCCGAACATCGAACTCGCCGGCGGCATCCCGGTACGCGTGCCGCTGACACCAGGCAGCTTCCGACCGGATTTCGACAAGATCGCCGCGGCCATCACGCCACGCACCCGCGCCATCA
>JBFJZP010000186.1:0-6184 GCA_041622095.1 Burkholderiaceae bacterium
CCTGCAGGCCAAAAACGGAGTCTCGCCGCAAACTGCCACTATTGCTGATGAATCGATCGTATGTAAACGACTGATTGGATCGGGTATAGCCTAAGGTTCCGAACCCAGAGAGTGACCACTCCATCGCCCAGCCAGGTGCGACCGAGAGACACACAGCGGCAATCGCCATCCGTCTTGCCAATGGCACCGCTCTTCGCAGTCGGGATGTGGTCCGTGTGACCAGTAACGCATCCAACCTCGATACGGTCCGAATGCAGCGCCTGACGACTTCGAGAGTCGATGACGCATGCACCACACCCCACGGCTGGGAACAAGACCTCAACAACTGGAAACCGTTCATGTTGGTGACAAGGTCCATGCGAAGCGGTATTGGTGTGGCGAATCAATCGGTATTCACTGCGCCAGGCTCAAGGCGCTCTCAACAAGCAGGGCCTCTGCAACATCCTTAACACTCTCCACGCTAGTGCAATCTGTTACATGTCACCATAATAGTCAGAATACAGGTGTCGCGCACCACAATTCATTTCACGAATGTTGTTTTGTTTCAACTGAATGACGGGTGTCGGAAACCAAGGAGTCCCACTCCAACTCCCTAACCGCCGCATCAAAATCAAACACGTCCATCGCCGCCGAAACCCGCTCAATAACCCGTGTCGGCAACTGCTCGCCGATGTCGGGTTTGCGGGCGTCCCACAGGGTTCGGGCTTCGGTGTCGCCGCTTGCCAATAAGGCTTTGAGTTGGGGTAGCCATTCGGTGATCGGGATGACGGCTGTGCCGGGTGCGGCGTTGGGTGCGGCCGTCGCAGCGGCTGGATATACCTGGGGCAGCGCGTCGGCGCCGTCGAGTACCGCCCGGATCGCGCTCAGCAAGCTGTCCAGCGCGTCGCCGGTGTCGACCAGTTGCTGCTGCAACAGTGCCGGATCGCTGCCTTCGCGTATCGACGACTCGAGCCGCGTGGTCATGCTGCGGATCTCGTAGGCGCCCAACGTGGCGGCAAGGCCCTTGAGGGTATGCGCTTCGCGCAAGGCTTCATCGGTCTGCCCGGCTTGCAGCAGACGTTGCAGCTTGTCGGCGAATCCGGCGAAGTCACGCGCAAAGCTGCCCAGCAATCGCACATACAGCAACTGATTGCCATTGGTATGGCGCATGCCCGCCACCAGGTCCAGGCCGATGATCTGGGGCAGTTCCGGCGGATCCTCCGATGCGGTCTCGACCGAAGGGCTGCGCGAACTCGTCTGCGTCACCGGCCCTGGCCGGTCGGACACCGCGTCCGTCAGAAACTCGGACAAGGTCGCGACCAGCGCGTCCGGATCGATTGGTTTGCCGATGTGGCCATTCATGCCCAGCACCATGCAACGTTGCCGTTCATCGGCCATCGCATGGGCGGTCATCGCGATGATCGGAAGCTTGACATGGCGCGCATCGCGACGCAAAAGGCGCGTCGCCTCATAGCCGTCCATCACCGGCATCTGCAGGTCCATCAGCACCACGTGGTAGTAACCCGGCTCATGGCGGTTGATGCCATCGAGCCCCTCCTGCCCGTTGCCTGCAAGATCCACCAACGCACCTTGCGCCTGCATCAACTCCAGCGCCAGTTGCTGGTTGATCGGGTTGTCCTCGACCAGCATCACGCGAAGGCCCTTCAACCGGTCCATATCGCCCACTGACACGGTGTCGACCATGCGGTTGCCGTCACCACCCGCGAGCCATTTGATCAGGTCGCGCAGCGACTCCGGCAACACCGGCTTGGGCAGGAAATGCCGCACACCGAGGGCGCTGGCGGTGTCGTGCAACTGGTCCGAGTCGTACGCAGACACCACCACCGGCAGCGGCATCTTGCGCCCATGGCGCGACTGCAGCGCGCTCAGCACGCCGGCGCCATCGAGCCGCGGCATCACCCAGTCGATCAGCAGCAGATCGTAGGGGCGGTTTTCCTGTTCGGCCTTGTCCACCAGCACCAGCGCGGTATCGCCATCGTCGGCACGGTCGACGCCGCCCGGCAACACCGTGCCAACGCCCAGCGCGCCCAGCAAATCCTCGAGCGCCAGGCATGCGTCGGGTTGATCGTCCACCACCAGCACCCGCATCGCATCGGCGCTGGGCAAGGGCGTGGCCGGCGGCGCCGGCGGATGGGTCTGCGGGAAGCGGGCGGTGAAATGAAAACTCGAACCCTGATCCGGCACGCTGTCGACCCAGATGCGACCGCCCATCAGTTCCACGATGCGTTTGGATATCGTCAAACCCAGGCCGGTGCCGCCATAACGGCGCGTGGTGGAGCCATCGGCCTGGGTGAACTCCTGGAACAGGCGTGCAATCTGCTGCGGCGTCATGCCGATGCCGGTATCCCGCACGGTGAACTGCAGCGTGACACCATCCGCATCGGCCGCGTTCACATGGATCATCAACTTGACATAGCCGTGGTGGGTGAACTTCACCGCGTTGGACAACAGGTTGGTCAGCACCTGGCCGAGCCGCATCGCATCGCCCATCAGTGCGCCGCTTTCGCCCAGCAGGCGCGACTCGGTCACGTCGAACAGCAGTTCGATGTCTTTCTCGTGCGCCCGTTGCCGCAACAGCGACAAGGACTGCCCCGCCACATCCTCGATCCGGAACCGCCCCTCCTCGAGTTCGAGCTTGCCGGCCTCGACCTTGGAGAAATCCAGGATGTCGTTGATGATGCCCAGCAACGAGCGCGCCGCGTCGTGGATCTTGCCGACATAGTCGCGCTGGCGCGGATTGAGCTCGGTGCGCAGCGCGAGATACGCCATCCCCAGGATCGCATTCATCGGCGTGCGGATCTCGTGGCTCATGTTGGCCAGGAACATCGACTTCGCATGGGTCGCGTCCTCCGCCTGCCGGCGCGCGACTTCCAGCTCCTGCTGCACCACGCGTCGATGGCCGATGTCGTCCTCGATCGACTGCGCCATCGCATCCACCGTGGTCGCAAGTGACGTCAGCTCCTCGAACCCCTGCAGCTTGCCGGTGCGGGTGGCATAGTCGCCCACCGCCAGGCGGTCTGCGTTGACCCCGAGCCGATGGATCGGCACCAGCACCTGCTGGCGGATCTTGCGCAGGGCCAGCACCGCCATGACGATGGTCGCCCCCATGCTGACCAGCGACAACAGGATCCAACGCTCCAGCGCCTGGCCAGAGGCGGTCACCTCCGCCCGCGTACGCTGGTCGGTCATCTGCACCAGCTTGCCCACCGCGCGCGACAGATCCGCCTTGAGTTCGTTGTATTCGGCACTGTGCACCAGCGCGGCGGCATAGTCCAGGCGCGCCGGGCCATCGGAAACGAACTCCTGCTTCTCCGGGTTGTACAAGCCCTGCGTGGCGGCAAACGCCTTTTGCTCGACCTGGTTCATCGCCGCGGTGGCGCCCAGCACATGCTCGAGCGCATTCAGTTCGCTGTCGCTGAAACCTTGTGACTTCATCAACTCGCCAACCGAACGCCGCACACCATCGGCGGGCAATACATGCCGGACGCGTCCGGCAATCACGTCGTCCCAATAGGAACTCGGATCGGCCTGCACAGGCGGCGCCTTCTCGCCTTCGCGCACCGCCAGGATGTCGTAGTAGTACAGCAGGTAACGCGACTCGCCGGTTGTCGTGTAGGCACGCACCAGGCGTGCGAGCTGCTCGGTTTCCTGTTGCAGTTCGCTGGCCAATCGCAGTGCCGACTGCCGATGCTCCTGCGCGGACACCACCGCGTTGTAGGACTGCTTGATCAGCACCAGGAACATCGCGTTCGCGCCCAGCACGAACAACACCACAGCAAAAAACCAGATCGAGGCCCGGCGCAGTCTCACGGCCCGCTCCGGTCAGACCACGACCTGCTGCCTGCCCACTTCCACCGGACCGAGCACCGCATATGCCGGCACCGGGCGATGAAAGCCCTTGAGACTGAGTTCACCGACCGACTCGGTCACCACCTTGTCGGCGACAAATCCCTGCACCCGCTGCGAAATCAGGATCTGCCCGCCGTTCGCCTCGCCACACAGGCGAGCCGCCATGTTCGTGACATTGCCGATCACGCCATAATCGCGCCGCCCTTCGTAACCGATCGCACCGATGGTCGCGAAACCCTGCGCCACGCCGATTCCCATCGTCAAGGGATAGCCGCGCTTTTTCCATTCGCCCGCGAGTGTCGAAAAACGGCGCTGCATGCCAATGGCCATGTCGACCGCGACCGCTGCCGGATTCTCGATCTCGACCGGGTCGTTGAAGTAGATCATCATGCCGTCGCCGGCGAAATGCTCCAGCGTGCCACCGTGCGCCATCACCAGTTCACCCATCGCATTGTGGTACTGGCTCAACGCATGCATCACGTCTTCCGGGTCGGAGGTCTCGGTGAACGCAGTGAATCCGCGCAGGTCCACGAATACCGCAGCCACCTCGCGCCGGTGACTGCGCAGCGGATCGTCGCCGGAGCCAGACAACAACATATCCACCACCGACGGCGAGAAAAAACGCTTCAGGCGTGCCATGCGCTCGAGCTCCTGCACACCGTCCGCCACCCGGCGCTCCAGCGTCTGGTTGAGCTCCGCGAGTTCACGCGCCTGGCGCGACACTGCAAGATGGGTGCGGATGCGCGCCTTGACGATCGGCGGGCTGATCGGCTTGGTGACATAGTCCACGCCGCCAAGATCCAGGCCTCGGGTTTCGTCCTCGACCTCGCCCATCGCGCTGACAAAGATGATCGGTATGTCCTGGGTCTGCGGCTGCGCCTTGATGCGTCGGCACACCTCATAGCCGTTGAGCCCGGGCATCATGATGTCGAGCAGGATCAGGTCCGGCGGCGTGTCACCGAACACCAGCTCGAGCGCCTTCTCGCCATTGATCGCCACCCGCGTGCGGTAGTCCGGCCGAAGCACTTCCACCATCAACGCCAGATTGGCCGGCGTGTCGTCGACGACAAGAATCGTCGCAATCTCGTTCGAAGCTGGCACGCAACCCCTCCTGCACACGAAGACCGATCGAATGGCGACCAGCGCCCTGCGCCTCGGCCGTTAAGTGATTCTTGTCGCGGCGCGCTGCCCGCAAGCGAAATCATTATGACGATTTACCCGCGCCGCGGCACACGGCCGCGTGTTTTCTGCCACATCGGCACGGTCGCGGACCAAGCCCGGCAACGAATCCAGGCCTGCTTAGCAAGAAATTAGGGACTCGCTAAGTCTTTCTTAACGGCGCGGTCAAGCCTGTCTTCCTAAGCTGGCGGCATGTCCAATCGGCACCATCCACAGAGGAAACCCGGCACTTCGACGCTGCGTTGCCGCTTCGCTGCCAACCCGGCCGCGCGTCGCTCGCCTGGCCGCACGAGCCGTTGCGGCTGGATCGCGCTGGCGCTGGCATGCGGGCCGGTACTCGGCGCCAGCGCCGCCGATCCCTTGCCCGGGCGGCTGAGCCAGACCGGCTTGTACCTGCCCGGATCGACAACCCGGATCGATCCGGCCAATCTGCCCTTCTCCCCCCAATATCCGCTCTGGTCGGACGGCGCCACCAAGCGGCGCTGGATCCGGCTGCCGACGGCCAGCGACATTGACGCGCGGGATGGCGATGCCTGGGTGTTTCCACCCGGCACCCGCCTGTGGAAAGAGTTTGCCGTTGGCCGCCCGATCGAGACCCGGATGATCGAACGCCTGGCCGACGGCAGCTGGCGCTTTGCCACGTATGTCTGGGACGCCGATGGCCAGGATGGGTTGCTGGCACCCGCGCAGGGCATGCGCCGGTTGGCCGTGCCGGAGCTGCCGACAGGTGTCTACGCCGTGCCGTCGCAGACCGACTGCCTGGCCTGCCACGACAACCAGACGACACCGGTGCTGGGCTTCAGCGCATTGCAACTCTCACCGGTACGCGATCCGGACGCACCCCATGCCGAGGCGGTACCGCCAGAACTCCGGGTCGACCTGCAAACACTGCAATACGCCGGTCTGCTGCGCCATCTGCCGGCAGCCCTGCAGCAACAGGCACCGGCCATCGCCGCGCGCACAGCGACCGAACGCGCCGCCCTCGGCTACCTGCATGCCAACTGCGGCCATTGCCACAACGATACCGGTCCACTGGCCACGCTGGACATGAATCTGCAGCAGCAGGCCATGACGCCCAATGCCAGCGCGCGCCGCACGCGGGCATCCCTGGCGGCGCATGCAGGCCGGCTGCCATCGACCACGCACCGCACGCCGA
>JBFJZP010000187.1:0-6165 GCA_041622095.1 Burkholderiaceae bacterium
ACCTGGCGCTGCATTTCGACAGCGGCGCGATCAATGCCGACGCCTGGGCCGCGATGGACGATGAGACCATCATCGCCGAACTGGTCGGCATCCGCGGCATCGGCCGCTGGACGGCGGAGATGTTCCTGATCTTCCATTTGCTGCGTCCGAACGTGTTGCCGCTCGACGATATCGGCCTGATCAACGGCATCAGCCAGAACTATTTTTCCGGCGAGGTGGTCAGCCGCAGCGACGCGCGCGAGGTGGCGGTGGCATGGGCGCCATACTGCAGCGTGGCGACTTGGTATATTTGGCGCTCGCTCGACCCGTTGCCGGTTGCGTATTGACAGGTCGGGCGAAGTGACATCGCCGCCCGCGAAAATCGGCCACCCATGGCGTGGTGGTCAGAACATGGAGCCTGGAAGTGGCAAAGAAAACATTCCTCGACTTTGAACAACCGATCGCGGAGCTCGAATCCAAGATCGAAGAACTGCGTTATGTGCAGACCGAATCGGCGGTCGACATCTCGGCCGAGATCGGCCAGTTGACCAAGAAGAGCCAGCAACTCACGAAGGACATCTACAGCGACCTGACGCCCTGGCAGATCACCAAGATCGCGCGTCACTCGGAGCGTCCCTATACGCTGGACTATGTCAACGAGATCTTCACGCACTACACCGAAATGCACGGCGACCGGCATTTTGCCGACGACCTGAGCATCATCGGCGGGCTGGCGCGTTTCAATGGCACGCCTTGCATGGTGATCGGGCAGCAAAAGGGCCGCGGCACCAAGGAGCGTGCCTTGCGCAATTTCGGCATGACCAAGCCCGAGGGTTATCGCAAGGCCTTGCGTCTGATGAAGACGGCAGAGAAATTCAAGCTGCCGGTGTTCACCTTTGTCGACACACCGGGTGCTTATCCGGGCATCGACGCGGAGGAGCGTGGCCAGTCGGAGGCGATCGGGCGCAACATCTTCGAGATGGCGCAGCTGGAAGTGCCGATCATCACCTGCATCATCGGCGAGGGTGGATCCGGTGGCGCGCTGGCGATCTCGGTCGGCGACCAGGTGCTGATGCTGCAGTATTCGGTGTATTCGGTGATCAGCCCGGAAGGTTGCGCATCCATCCTGTGGAAGACCTCGGACAAGGCCATGGACGCCGCCGAGGCGATGGGCATCACCGCACTCCGCCTCAAGGCCCTGGGTCTGGTCGACAAGATCGTCAATGAGCCGGTCGGTGGCGCGCATCGCGACCACAAGCAGATGGCGGCCTTCCTCAAGCGTGCGCTGAGTGATGCCTATCGCCAGGTCGGCGATCTCAAGGTCAAGGAATTGCTCGATCGGCGCTATGAACGGCTGCAGGCCTATGGTCGCTTTACCGACACCAAGGCCGACAGCAAGTCTGTCACCCGCTGAACCGTCGGCCGCATCCGGCCGCTGGCGCAAATCGGCGGTGGGTGCAGCGCAATGCTACGGCCAATCTGCCCGGTCCGGCGCTGTCGTTTCTTGTGTCGCCGCAACCGTCATCGACACGCAGCCGCCTTGATGCCCTTCCGTGACTGACACCTTGCCTGACGCGATCGCGGCCTTCACACCGTCCTTGCCGCTGGCAGTCGCCTTCAGCGGTGGTGCGGACTCCACCGCCTTGCTGCTGGCCTGCACGCGCAAGTGGCCGGGCCAGGTACTGGCGGTTCATGTGCACCATGGCTTGCAGGCGGCTGCCGACGGATTTGCGCAACATTGCGCGAGCTTGTGTCGCGAATGGTCGGTGCCGCTGATCGTGCGCCATGTGGACGCGCGCCACGCACCTGGCGACAGCCCGGAGGAGGCCGCACGCATCGCACGTTACCAGGCGATCGATGCTGCACTGCGCGGGGCGGATGGCCTGGTCACCCATGCGGACGTGGCCCTGGCCCAACATGCCGACGACCAGGTCGAGACCTTGTTGCTGGCCTTGAGCCGTGGCGCCGGTTTGCCGGGGCTGGCTGCGATGCCGTCGCGTCGCGTGCGCAATGGCCTGGTGTTCCATCGGCCGCTGCTGAACGTGTCCGGCGCCGCGATCCGGGCCTGGCTGCAGGCGCAGGGCGTGGCCCATATCGAAGACCCGACCAATACCGACCAGGGCCTGACCCGCAACCGGATCCGGGCCCGTCTGCTGCCGGTGCTCGAGCAGGTGTTCCCGCAGTTTCGCGATACCTTTGCCCGCAGTGCACGGCACGCGGCGCAGGCCCAGCAGTTGCTGGACCTGGTGGCGGCCGAAGATCTGGCGCTGGTGACCGCCGCTGCGCAGGCCGGGCTGGTGATCGAGCGCTTGCGGGCCATGCCGGGCGCGCGACAGGCCAACTTGCTGCGTCACTGGTTGCGCACGGCCCATGGCGTGGCGGCCAGCGCCGCGCAATTGCGCGAATTGCAGGATCAACTCGTGGCCTGCAGCACCCGCGGCCACCAGATCCGGATCAAGGTGGCGACCGGATTCGTCATCCGCCGAGGGGCGAATCTGAGTTGGTACAATGGCCGGCCCGATCCGACCCTGACCGGTTGAGATTCCGGGCCTGGCGCTGGCCTCACGGCCGCCATTCACCGAATGGCACGGGCGCCCAGCCCCCGACCTTTTTTGCACATCCAATGGCTTTGATTGTTCACAAATACGGCGGCACGTCGATGGGCTCGACCGAGCGCATCCGCAGTGTTGCGCAACGCGTTGCCAAGTGGGCCCGCGCCGGCCATCAGATGGTGGTGGTGCCCAGTGCCATGAGCGGCGAGACCAATCGCCTGCTCGGCCTGGCCAAGGAACTGGCGCCGGCCAAACCCTCGGACAACTACAGCCGCGAACTCGACATGCTGGCTGCCACCGGCGAGCAGGCATCGTCCGCGCTGCTGGCGATTGCCTTGCAGGCCGAAGGCCTGGAGTCGGTCAGTTATGCCGGCTGGCAGGTGCCGATCCGCACCAACAGCGCTTACACCAAGGCACGTATCGAGTCGATCGACGACAAGCGCGTGCGCTCCGACCTGTCTGCCGGCAAGGTGGTCATCGTGACCGGCTTCCAGGGCATGGACGAGCTGGGCAACATCACCACGCTGGGCCGTGGCGGCAGCGACACCTCGGCGGTGGCCGTGGCGGCTGCGCTCAAGGCCCAGGAATGCCTGATCTATACCGACGTCGACGGCGTCTACACCACCGACCCCCGTGTCGTGCCCGAGGCACGCCGGCTCAAGACCGTCAGCTTCGAGGAAATGCTCGAGATGGCGTCGCTGGGCTCCAAGGTGCTGCAGATCCGCTCGGTCGAATTCGCCGGCAAATACCGCGTGCCCTTGCGCGTGTTGTCCAGTTTCACCCCGTGGGACATACCCATCGAGGAAGAGGCCGTATCCGGCACCCTGATCACTTTCGAGGAAGACGAACATATGGAACAAGCCATTGTTTCGGGTATCGCGTTCAACCGCGATGAAGCAAAAATCTCCGTGCTCGGCGTGCCCGACACACCCGGTATCGCGTACCAGATCCTGGGGCCGATCGCCGAAGCCAACATCGACGTGGACGTCATCATCCAGAACGTCAGCAAGGAAGGCAAGACCGACTTCAGCTTCACGGTGCATCGCAACGACTATGCCAAGGCTGTCGACCTGCTCAAGGAGCAGGTGGTCGGCAGCCTGGGATCGACCGAGGTCATCGGCGACGCGAAGATCTGCAAGGTCTCGATCGTCGGCATCGGCATGCGCAGCCACGTCGGCGTGGCCAGCCGCATGTTCCGCGTATTGAGCGAGGAGGGCATCAACATCCAGATGATCTCGACCAGCGAAATCAAGACCTCGGTCGTCATCGACGAGAAATACATGGAACTCGCGGTGCGTGCTTTGCACAAAGCTTTCGATCTGGATCAACTTCCTGCTGACGCACCCGTTCAGTCGTGAGATAATCGCGACAGTTTTGAAAAAACGGAAACGTGACCGAGTGGCCGAAGGTGCTCCCCTGCTAAGGGAGTATGGGGTGTAGAGCCTCATCGAGGGTTCGAATCCCTCCGTTTCCGCCAGTGATGTGTTTGATGTAGTCCAGCACAGACCCCTGAAAGCCCCGCAAACCTTGTGTTTGCGGGGCTTTCTTGTATCTGGGCATCCGACACCGGATGGCGCGCCGGCTTGCCGTGGAACTGTTCCCAGGCCTGCAGCCAGGGTGCCAGGAACTCGGCGAAGGCCTGTGCGGCTGGGCGTGCCGACACCGAGCATCGCTGGCCTGCTGGGCCTGACCCGACTGATGGCACGCGGGCGCGGACTGTATCCAGCCGCTGCCGAATGACGGACAACACGCATGCGTGAACTGCGTTACCGGACTGCTCCGGAGATATTCGACGCCCATTCCGGCTATGTGCGTGGCGTGCTCGTGTTCGACCGGTTGGAGAACCGGGGCGACGGCGCCGCACTTGCCGTTGTGGCGAGTCGCCGAGCAGCAGGTGCTTGACAGCGTGGCGGGCAACGTCGCCGACCATCCGCGTATCGGGCCCTGGCGCGAGGCCTGTCGCCGCTTCGGTGCCAAGCCGTCCGAGCACCGCAGATCGACCGAGGCGATGATCCGGCGTGTCGTGCAGCCGTGCGAGATGCCATCGATCAATCCGCTGGTGAACATCGGCAACATCGTGTCGCTGTGCCATCTGCTGCCGACGGGTGTGCATTCGCTGGGCCTGGAACACGAAGCGCTGGAGCTGCGTGCGGCCTTGCCGCAGGATATGTTCGCACCGGCCGACAGCAAGCCGGTGGAATCACCGCCGGCCGGAGAGATCGTCTTCGCCACCGGGCACACGGTAATGACCCGTCGCTGGACCTGGCGCCAGGCGCAAGGTACGCAGACGCTGGCCGATACCACGCAGGTGTTTTTCAGCATCGACGGCTTGCCGCCATGTTCCGAGGACGAGGTGATGGCCGCGATGCGCGACGTGACCGACTGGGTGAAAGCCCAATGCGGCGGCGTCGCAGTGCAGTCGGCGGTGTTGAGCGCGGCGCGGCCGCAACTGCGACGCGCCAGCCGCGGCGCGATCAGGCCGGCGCAAACAGCCAGGGTTCGACCGCGCGACGCGATGCCTCATAGGCACGGATACGTTCGGCCTGTTGCAGCGTCAGCGCAATGTCGTCCAGTCCTTGCAGCAGGCGGCTCTTGCGCTGCGGGTCGACATCGAAGCGCATCACCGCGCCGGTGGCCAGGGTGATGGTCTGCGCGGCCAGGTCGACCGACAGCCGGAAACCCGGCTCGTTTGCGACCGCGTCGAACAAGGCCGATACCGTGTCCGCGGCCAGCACGATCGGCAACATGCCGTTCTTGAAGCAGTTGCCATGGAAGATGTCCGCAAACGACGACGCGATCAGGCACCGGATGCCATAGTCGTGCAGCGCCCAGACTGCATGTTCGCGGCTCGAGCCGCAACCGAAATTCTCGCGTGTGAGCAGGATCTGCGCGCCCTGGTAGCGCGGCTGGTTCAGCACGAACTCGTCTTGTAGCGGCCGTTGTGTGGGGTCCTGCCCGGGCTCGCCGCGGTCGCGGTAACGCCACTCGTCGAACAGGTTCGGTCCGAATCCGGTGCGCTGGATCGACTTCATGAACTGCTTGGGAATGATGGCGTCGGTGTCGACATTGCTGCGGTCGAGCGGCAGCACCCGTGCGTCGAGCGTGGTGAATGGCGTCATGCCGGAACTCCTTCGGACAGGTCGACGAAATGCCCGGCCACCGCGGCCGCGGCGGCCATGGCCGGGCTGACCAGGTGGCTGCGTCCGCCGGCACCCTGGCGGCCTTCGAAGTTGCGGTTCGAGGTGGACGCACAACGTTCGCCCGGCGCGAGCCGGTCTTCGTTCATGCCCAGGCACATCGAACAACCGGGTTCGCGCCATTCGAAGCCGGCATCGACAAAGATCCGGTCCAGGCCTTCGGCCTCGGCTTGCGCCTTGACCAGGCCGGAGCCGGGAACCGCCAGCGCCAGCCGGATGCTGGCGGCGATGCGTTTGCCGCGCAGCACGTCCGCTGCCGAACGCAGGTCCTCGATACGCGCATTGGTGCAGGAGCCGATGAACACCTTGTCGGGGCGGATGTCGGTGATGGCCGTACCCGGCGCCAGGTCCATGTAGGCGAGGGCGCGCTGCATCCCGGCGCGGCGGACCGGGTCGGCCTCGTTGGCCGGGTCCGGCACCTGCGCGTCCGCCGCAAC
>JBFJZP010000188.1:0-6153 GCA_041622095.1 Burkholderiaceae bacterium
GTGTTCTTGCGCAACTCCAGGAACTCCTCGATGTCCAGGTGCCAGGTTTCCAGGTAGGTGCAGACCGCGCCCTTGCGCTTGCCGCCCTGGTTGACCGCCACCGCGGTGTCGTTGACCACCTTGAGGAAGGGCACCACACCCTGCGATTCGCCGTTGGTGCCCTTGATGCGCGAACCCAGCGCACGCACACGGGTCCAGTCGTTGCCCAGGCCGCCAGCGAACTTGGACAACAGCGCGTTTTCCTTGATCGACTCGTAGATGCCGTCCAGGTCGTCCGGCACCGTGGTCAGGTAGCAGGACGACAACTGCGAACGCAGCGTGCCGCTGTTGAACAGCGTCGGCGTGCTGGACATGAAGTCGAACGAGGACAGGATCTCGTAGAACTCGATCGCTCGGGCTTCGCGGTCGATCTCGTTGAGCGACAGGCCCATCGCCACGCGCATGAAGAATGCCTGCGGCATCTCGATGCGGGTCTTGCGGATGTGCAGGAAGTAGCGGTCATACAAGGTCTGCAGGCCGAGGTAGTCGAACTGCAGGTCGCGCTCGGGCTTGAGTGCGGCGCCCAGGCGCTGCAGGTCGAACTGCAGCAGACGCTCGTCGAGCAACTCGGCGTCGACGCCCTTGCGCACGAACTGCGGGAAATACTCCATATAGGCAGCCGCCATCCCGGCCGGCGCGACATCGTGGCCCAGCACCTCCTTGGCAATCGTGTGGAACAGCAGCCGCGCGGTGGCATAGGTGTAGTCCGGATCTTTTTCGATCAGGGTACGGGCAGCCAGCACCGAGGCCTTGTAGACCTCGTCCATCGGCACGCCGTCGTACAGGTTGCGCAAGGTCTCGGCCAGGATCGGCTCGAAGCGGATGTCCGGGCCCAGGCCGTCGCAGGCCGAGCGAATCAATTCCTTGAGTTGGTCCAGGTCGAGCGGCACGCGCTGGCCGTTGTCGATCGCGAACAACTGGGCCGCCCGCGGGGCCTCCTGCTCGACCTTGCTGGCCCGCTCCTGCGAGCGCTTCTCGCGGTACAGCACATAAGCCCGGGCAATCTCGTGGTGCCCGCCGCGCATCAGGCCGAGTTCGACATGGTCCTGCACGTCCTCGATATGGAAGGTGCCGCCACCGGGACGCGAGCGCATCAGTGCGCGCACCACGGTCTGGGTCAGTTGCTCGACCATCTCGCGCACGCTGGCAGAGGCCGCGCCATGTGTACCATGCACCGCCAGGAAGGCTTTCATCATCGCCACCGCGATCTTGTTCGGCTCGAACGGCACGACGGCGCCGTTGCGGCGGATGATCTGGAAGTGGGCCAGTGCCCCACCGGAGGGTGCCGCGGCCGTGTCGGACCTGGCGCTTGTGGTGTTGGTGGAGGGCTGGGAGGTGGGCGTATTCAGGGCAGTTTGCATTGTTCTTTCCTCGTCTCTTGGAACGTCTGGTGGGGAGGATCTGGGTGGGAAGTGGCTTGTTTTCGCATCGTTGCTGCAAGCACGTCGCCCGACCAGCGCACACTATATATGGGGCCTCGGTCGATTACAAGCCACTACCGGTAGTGTATCGCCCAGACCACGGAGGATTGCCGGGCCGACCCGTCGCGAGCCGCGCGCCGTGAAACAACAAGCCGGGTCGGGCCGGCGCGACGCCATGCCTTGCGCCACGCGCCACGCCGCGTGAAACCTCGCGAACATGCGACCTGCGCCGGCATTTGCCGCCAGCAGCCGCATGAAACCTGCAGACCGGGCGCTGGCGGCCACCCCACGGACGATCCCGGCAAGCTGCCTGTGGCGGATTCGCGCGCTGCCGGAGGGCCGATTTATTTACATTTGCGGCGGAAAAAATTCCGCGCCCCAACCCAGCGACCGGCGCAACAACGACCAGTCGAAACCAGCCCCGGGGTCGAACTTGCGCCCCGGCGCCACATGCTCATGACCGGCCAGGTGACGGATCGGATATCGACCGGCGATCGCTGCGCACAAGGCCGCGGTCGCGGCATACTGGGCCGGCTCGAACACCTCGCCCTCCAGGCCTTCGAGCTCGATACCGATCGAGAAGTCGTTGCAGTTGTCGCGCCCCTGGTGGCAGGACGCGCCGGCATGCCAGGCCCGGTCATCGCAGCTGACGAACTGCGTCACGCTGCCGTCGCGGCGCACGAAGAAATGCGCCGATACCGTCAGACCCCGGATCTGCTGGAAATACGGATGGGCATCCCAGTCCAGGCAATTGGTGAACAGTTGCGCAACAGCCGGCCCGCCGTATTGTCCCGGCGGCAGACTGATCGAATGCAGCACCACCAGGTCGATCGCCGTGCCGGCCGGACGCGGACCGAAGTTCGGCGAGTCCAGCCGCTGGGCACCGCCGTACCAGCCACGATCCCAGCCGGCATGCCCCGCCCCGGCGCCGATGCTGCGCTCAGTCGGCATCGTCGACCGACTCCCGATCCGCCGGTACGTCGATCTTGAGCCGCGCGATCCGGTAGCGGATCTGGCGCAGGCTCAGACCCAGGCGCGCCGCGGCGGCGGTCCGGTTGAAACCGGTCTCCTGCAGCGTCTGCACCAGGATCTCGCGCTCCTGCCGATCCAGATGGCTTTGCAGGTCGCTCGGAATGACCAGCGGCACACGCTGGCCGGATTCGCCGGCGGATTCGGGCGGTGTCGACGGTGCCGCCGCCTGACTGCCTATTTCCGGCGCCGGCGCCAGCGGCGCCGGCATGGTCTGCTCGCCGACGATGTCGACCCGAAGGTCGCCACCTTCACTCAAGGCCACCGCACGGTGCAGCAGGTTCTCGAGTTCGCGCACGTTGCCCTTGAGCGGCGCCAGGCAGATCTGTTCGAGCACGCCGGCCGACAAGGCCGGCATCGGCATGCCGGACTCGCGCGCGATGCGCGCCAGCAGACTCTCGCACAAGGCCGGCAGATCGTCGAGACGGTCACGCAGTGGCGGTATCACGATGTCGATGACATTGAGCCGGTAATACAGGTCCTGGCGAAACCGCCCGCTTTGCACATCGGCCGCCAGGTCCCGGTGGGTGGCACTGATGATGCGCACGTCGACCGCCTCCTCCTGCGTCGAGCCGACACTGCGCACGCTGCGTTCCTGGATGGCGCGCAGCAGCTTCGATTGCATCGCCAGCGGCAGGTCGCCGATCTCGTCGAGGAACAGACTGCCACCACGCGCCGCCTGGAAGAAGCCGTCGCGATCCTGGTTGGCACCGGTGAAGGCTCCCTTGCGGGTACCGAAGAATTCCGCCTCCAGCAACTGCTCCGGTATCGCACTGCAATTGACCGCCACCAGCGGCCCGGACGAACGATGGCTGTTGGCGTGCAAGGCGCGCGCCACCAGTTCCTTGCCGGTACCCGACTCGCCGGTCACCAGCACCGGCGCCATCGACCGTGCCACCTTGGCCACACGGTCCTTGACCTGGCGCATCGCCTGCGACTCGCCCACCAGCCGCTGCAGCGCCGCCTCGCCGACGCCTGGCTCGGCATCGGTCTTGCGCCGGTTGAAACCTTCGCGTGACGCGACCCCTGCGTTGTGCCGGCGTCCGGCCACTGCCTCCTTGCGGGCGCCCAGCACGGCGGACGCGATGACGGCGCGGAATTGCTGGATGTCGACCGGCTTGGTCAGGTAGTCGAACGCGCCGGCCTTGAGCGACTCGACCGCGTTGTCGGCCGAGCCGTAGGCGGTGATGACGACGCAGCGCTCGCGCCGCTGGTCCTCGCGCAGCCGCTGCAACAGGCTGATGCCCATCCCGTCGGGCAGCCGCATGTCGGTGATGACCACGTCGAAGCGTTGCGCCGTCAGTTGCTGCCAGGCCTGCGCCAGGTCGCCGACGCTGATCACCTTGTATCCCTCGCGCAGCAGCGCCAGCTCGTACAGGGTGCGCAAATCCGGCTCGTCGTCGACGACGAGGATCTGCACATCCTTCTGGGGGGCTGCGGTCGCGGAGGCGCTGTTCACGTTGCTATTTTGGCAGATGGTTTGCCACGCGGACGTGGTGCGAAATGGATGCGAAAGGCGTTGCCGTCCACCATCACGCCGCCGACCCGGCGCTGCACACGTGCAAAACCGATCGTCGCGCCATGGCCATCACACAACTCGCGACAGATATAAAGCCCCAATCCGGTGGAACGACTCTCCGACGAGAAGAACGGCTCGAACAGATGGCGCTCGACCGAAGGCTCCATCGGCCGGCCGTCGCTCCAGACCATCAGCGACACCTGGCCCGCCTGGGCCCGGCTGGTCACCACCTGGATGGACTCGGCGCCGGATCCGGCATAACGGTTGGCGTTGTCCAGCAGGTTGACCAGCACGCGGCGCAGGTGCTCCGCCTCGAACGCCACGTCGGTGTCGACCTCGCACAGGTGCAGCGCCAAAGGCGCAGCCCGGCCGCCGTGTGCATCCCAATCGGCACTGATCTGGGCCACCATGCTGTTGAGCCGCACGCTCGGCGGGGCGACATCGGGCCCGCGTTGCGGTACCCGTGCAATATTGAGCACATCGTCGACGATGCGCTCGAGCCGATTCGCATTTTGCTGCACCATGCGGATCAGCGGCTTGAGCCGGGCATCATCGACCCCCTCGTCGAGCAAGGCATTGGCCTGCACGATGGCGGCCAGCGGATTGCGGATTTCATGCGCGACGGCGCTCGACATGCGCCCCATGCTGACCAGCTTTTCGGTCCGCATGCGCGCCTCGACTTCGCGCTGGTCCTGCACGAACATCACACACAGGCGTTCGGACGCGGTGTCGTCGGTAGCCGCAACGCGGGTGCGCACATGGGTGAACTGCGGCCCGCTGCCGGCCAGCGTCAACACGACGGTGGCGCTTTGCCCCTGGTTCGACGCATGGCTGCGATGGTTCAGCTGCACCAGCTCCTGCCAGCCGGGTTCGAGCGCGAGTGAAAACGACTGCTGGGTGGTCGCGACATCGCGCCCGAGCAGGCGGCAGGCGGCCGGATTGGCCGCCAGCACCAGGTCCTGGTTGTCGACCACCAGAATGCCGTCGGTCAGCGACTCGATGACCAGCGCGTTGACCTCGCGCTGTACCCGCGCCACCATCTGGCTGCGTCGCGAGCGCTGTTCCTCGCTGGCCAGGCGGGCCGACAACTGGCTGGCCAGAAAGGCGATGACGAAATAACCGGCGCCGGTCAGCGCGGACTGCGCCACCAGCGACGATGAATCCGGGTCGCCGGCCAGGCCGTCGAGCGCGGCGCGCAGCAGCAGCAGCAGCGTTGCACCCGCTGCGGTGGCCATGGCCAGCGACATCGAGCCCAGCACCGCGGCCATCAGCACCGGCAGCGCGAGCAAGGGGGTGTAATTGATGCCGGCGTTGGCATGCACATACTGCAGCAGCGCAAAGGTGGCGACATCGACGCCGACGGTCATCAGCCAACGCGGGCCGAGCGTCTCGCCCAGGCGCTGCGGCCGGCCCAGCAGGCGCATCGCCAGGGTGGCCACCAGATAGGCGCCGCAGGCGATCACCAGCCAGGGATCGGTCAACTGCCCGAGCGCAAACAGACTGGCCTGCAAGGACAGCAACACCACACCCAGCGTGACACGGGCGGTCATGAAACCGCTCCACAGGCGAACGAACTCGTCCGGCCCTTCGTCGTCCAGTCGCCCGTCGCGCTGGTTCGACCGCAGGTCGAGCCATGGGCGGCTGGGCGCGGTCGCCATGGCGCCGGTCAGGCCTCGGCCTGGTCGCGGTGCTGGGTGCTGCAATACCTGCCGCGCCGGCCCGCTACCAGATCGTCGCTGGGGCAATGCATGCCGCACAGGTCGCAGCGGCCCATGTCGATGGCCCCGCCAGCCGGCTTGCGGGGCGGGTCCCGACGTGTTTCATCGGCCCGCTCGGCGGCGCGATTGGCGCGCCAGATCCATACGCCGACCATGACCACGATCAGCACCAGCAGGTATTTCATGACGTACGGCCCAGGAAGACTTCCATGACAAACCGCGAACCGACATACGCGAGGAACAACAAGCCGGCGCCGGTGTACAGCACCCGCACCGCGCGCCGGCCACGCCAGCCATAACGCATGCGGCCCAGCAACAAGGCGGCAAAGGTCAGCCAGGACAGGATGGAGAACACGCTCTTGTGGTTCAGGCGCCAGCCCATGCCCGGGCCATACAAGGTCTCGCCGTAGGCCAGCACCACCAGCAA
>JBFJZP010000189.1:0-6122 GCA_041622095.1 Burkholderiaceae bacterium
CAGGATGCCGAACTGGCGCTGGTCGACGACGAACAGCATCGAACTGGCAACGGCCAGCAAGAGCAAGAGGGTGGTAAATACGAAACCTAACCTGTTCATTTTTCGGTCCTAGCGGGTATCACGTTCACGTGCACGCACCGGATCCCGGCTGCGGGAATCCGATGACGACGTCACCGGCGGCGGGCTGCTGCCACCCACTGGCGCGGTGGATGCGCCTGGGGCGGTGCCATCCGAGCCCGACTGGGTCTGTTGCAGGATCTTGTCCAGCGGCAAGTACAGGAGGTTGGCGCCCTGACGCGAGTCGATCAATACCTTGGTCGCGTTACCGTAGACCTGCTGCATCGTTTCGAGGTACAAGCGGTCGCGCGTGACCTGGGGCGCCTTCTGGTACTCGGTCAGAACCGATTTGAAGCGTTGCGCATCACCCTGGGCCTGCGCCACGATTCGCGCCTTGTAGGCATCGGCCTCTTCCTTGAGACGGGATGCCGAACCCACCGCACGCGGGATCACGTCGTTGGCATAGGCCTGCGCCTCGTTCCTCGCACGTGCACGCTCCTGGCCGGCCTTGAGCACATCGTCGAATGCCGCCTGTACCTGCTCTGGAGGCCGCACGCCACCTTGCTGCAAGTTGACGTTGACCACCTCGATACCCACCTTGTAACGATCCAGGATATTTTGCATCGACTCGCGCACACGTGGCGCGATCTGGTCACGCTCTTCGGACAACGCGGAATCCATCTGCATCTTGCCGACCACTTCGCGCACCGCCGTCTCGGCGGCCTGCCCGACCGCATCCGCCGGATTCTTGCTCTCGAACAAGAACTCCCTGGCATCGCTGAGCCGGTATTGCACCGCGAACTTGATCTCGACGATGTTCTCGTCTTGGGTCAGCATCGCCGAATCGCGCAATCCGGTCGCCTTGATGACCGTGTCACGGCCGACATCGACCGAGCGGATCTGCGTGACGAACACCAGTTCATGGCGCTGGATCGGGTATGGCAGGCGCCAGTTGAAACCCGCGCCGACGGTGCTCTTGTATTTGCCGAATTGCGTCACGACGGCCTGCTGGCCCTCTTGCACGATGAAGAAACCGGTGCCGAGCCAGATCAGCACGATCACGGCCAATATCAGGCCGGCGCCAATGCCGGCACTCTTCATGTCGGGCTGGAAGTCGCCGCCACCCGAGCCGCCGTTGTTGCCGCGCCCGCCCTTGCGAACGCCGCCGAAGAGGCCGCCAAGCTTGCTGTTGAAGTCACGCCACAACTCATCCAGGTCCGGTGGTCCCTGCTGCGGCCCCTGGCCGCGGGATCGGCCCGGCGGCGGCGGCTCAGGCGGTTCGGGTGGATCGTTGCGTGGCGGCGTGGACTGCGGCTTGTCACCGTCAGACCCCTGCTCGTCGCTGCGTCCCCATCGCGAGTCATTCAGATTGAACATGCCCCGCACCCGGTTACCCAGGCGCTGCCAGCCTGTCAAGGCAATCATCGAATTCATGTCAGCTTCTCTTTTTCTTCATCGCTCGATTGTGCCCAATTGCACAACAGCCTCCGCACCCGAATGGGAATTGTCGTCGCCCGGCCCGCCGTCACCATCACGCTGCGCCATTTGCGCAAGCCGGGCGCGCAAATCCGCGATACCGGCGCCGGTATGGGCGCTGACGAACATGCGATCGGTCAGCATCCCTTCCACCTCGATCTGGTCACAGCTGTTCAGCGGCCGGTGCTCCGGCTCCATCGCATCGAGCTTGTTGAAAACCAGGATCTGGCGGATCTCCGCCGCACCGATTTCGTGCAGCACCCGCTGGACTTCCTGCATCTGCTCCTGCCAGGTCGGGTTGGATGCGTCCACCACATGCAGCAACACGTCGGCATCGACCGCCTCCTGCAGCGTGGCTTCGAACGCGTCGATCAGGCCGTGCGGCAGATTGCGAATGAAACCCACCGTGTCGGACAAGGACACCGAGCGGCAATTCTCGCCCAGGTACAACTGCCGGGTGGTGGTGTCGAGCGTGGCGAACAACTGGTCGGCCGCATACGCCCGCGCATTGACCAGGCTATTGAACAGGCTGGTCTTGCCGGCATTGGTATAACCGACCAGCGAAATATTGAAGGTGTCGCGGCGCTCACGCTGGCGGCGCTGGGTCTTGCGCTGGCGCTTGACCTTCTGCAGCCGCTCCTTGGTGCGCTTGATCTGGTCGCCGATCATGCGCCGGTCGAGTTCGATCTGGGTTTCACCCGGACCGCCCCTGGTACTGATGCCGCCGCGTTGGCGCTCCAGGTGTGACCAGCGTCGCACCAGACGGGTGCTGAGGTATTGCAGCCGCGCCAGTTCGACCTGCAGCTTGCCTTCATGGCTGCGCGCACGTTGCGCAAAGATCTCCAGGATCAGCAGCGTGCGGTCATTGACCGGCATCTCCAGGTAACGTTCCAGATTGCGCTGCTGAGCCGGACTCAGGCTCTGGTCGAACAGGATCTCGGTGGCACCGACCTGCATCGCGAGTTGCTTGATTTCGTCGGCCTTGCCGCTGCCAATGAACAACGCGGCATCCGGCGCACGGCGCTTGCACGTCACCCGCGCCACCGGTTTCAACCCGGCGGTTTGCGCCAACAGGCCGAGTTCTTCCAGGCCGCTGTCGAAATGCGGCAGACCGAGGTCCACTCCCACCAGGACGGTGGACGCGACATTGGATTCAGCAGAAATGGTCAAACTCGGTCAAGGCCGGACGGCGGTGGAAATGCGCAGTGCGCAGCAGTGCCGGCCGATCGGAGGCTGTCAGGCAGCAGCCGGCGCGTCACCGCTCTCGTTGACGGAAAAGTTCACCGCACGCCCCGGCACGATGGTGGAGATGGCGTGTTTGTAGACCATCTGGGTCACGGTATTGCGCAACAGGACCACATACTGATCGAAGGACTCGATCTGTCCCTGGAGCTTGATTCCGTTGACCAGGTAGATGGAAACCGGAATATGTTCCCGGCGCAGGGCATTGAGAAAAGGATCCTGCAGAAGTTGACCTTTGTTGCTCACGATATTCTCCGTGTTCAAGACGTGAAAAGAAGGAGGAACGATAACACAGGGCTGTCGCGCCGCGCGATTTCAGGCATGAATAGCCCTTGCCGGGGGTGTCCTGGAACCGGGCATCTGGCGACAAAGCCGCCGGTCATTCCTTGTCAGCGTAAGGGTTATGCGAGGTTTTCATCTCGATCCGCAAGGGCGTGCCGACCAGATTGAACTCCTTGCGGAAACGGGCCTCGAGAAATCGCTTGTAGGCGTCGGTGACATGCTCCAGCGAATTGCCATGCACGATGATCACCGGCGGATTCATGCCGCCCTGGTGCGCATATCGCAGCTTCGGGCGGAACATGCCGGCCCGTTTCGGACTCTGGAATTGCACCGCCTCGAGCAGCAGGCGGGTCAGCACCGGCGTCGACATCTTGTAGTTGGCCGCCTTGTGCGCCTGGGCGATCGATGTCCACAGCGGGCCCAGGCCCTGGCGCTTGCGCGCGGAAATCAGGTGCAGCGATGCGAATTTCAAAAAAGGCAAACGGGTTTCGACCGACCGCTTGACCAGTTCACGCTGGTATTCGTCGACAGCATCCCACTTGTTGATCGCCAGTACCACCGCCCTGCCACTCTCGAGGATGTAGCCGGCAATATGCGCATCCTGGTCGGTCACACCCTGGGTCGCGTCGATCAGCAGCAGCACCACATGGGCCGACTCGATGGCCTGCAGCGTCTTGACGACCGAAAACTTCTCGATCGCCTCGAAAACCTTGCCCTTGCGGCGCAAACCGGCGGTGTCGATCAGCTCGAAGCGCTGGCCATGGCGTTCAAACGGCACCATGATCGCGTCGCGGGTGGTACCCGGCTGGTCGAAAGCCACCAGCCGCTCCTCGCCCAGCCAGGTGTTGATCAGCGTGGACTTGCCCACATTCGGTCGCCCGGCGACCGCCAGGCGGATCGCGGTGCTCGCGGCGTCCTGCTCTTCCTGCTCCTGCTGGGCGGCGGCGAATGGCGCCAGAACCGCATCGAGCAAGGGACGCAGGCCCTGGCCGTGCGCAGCGGATACCGCGTGCACCTCGCCCAGTCCGAGTTCGAAGAACTCGCCCAGGCGAACGCCGTCCTTCATGCCCTCGGCCTTGTTGGCCACCAGCACGCAGGTCTTGCCCAGGCGACGCAGGAACTTGGCGATGTCGTGGTCCTGGGCCGACAGGCCTTCGCGACCATCGACAACAAACATGACGACGTCGGCTTCCGCCACCGCTTGCCGGGTCTGCTTGCCCATCTCGCGCACCACGCCGTCGGCCGCGTCGGGCTCGAACCCCCCCGTGTCGACGACGATGAACTCGATCTTGCCGTGGTGGCCGTTGCCATAGTGGCGATCACGCGTGAGGCCGGCGAAGTCGGCCACGATCGCATCACGCGACTTGGTCAGCCTATTGAACAGCGTGGACTTGCCCACATTCGGTCGTCCGACCAGGGCCAATACGGGTTTCATGCTGTCAATCCGGTCTCAAAAAAAATCACTCGGGCCGGAATCCGAACACGCCACCTTTTTCGGTGACCACCACCAGCGTATTGCCGACCACGACCGGTGCGGCAACGATCGGCGATCCGTCGGTCGGCATCCGGTTCATCAGGCTGCCATCCTGGCGCGAAAGGAAATGCACCAGTCCGGTGGCATCACCCACCGCCACCGTGCGGCCAATGGCCAGCGGCGCGGTCAGGCCACGGTATTTCAGGCGCTCGGAACTCCAGGCCTTGTCGCCGTTGGCGCGGCGCCAGGCAATCACCTGCCCATCCGCTTCGGTGCCGAATACGAAATCGGCGTCGCCATGGACACCTTGTGCACCCACCGCCGGCTTGGACCACAGCAGATTGCCGCGCACTGCGTTGACACAGCCGATGCCGGCCTGGAACGCACGCGCACACACCACGTCGCCCTCGCGGCTGACACGGCCGACCAGGTCGACCAGGCGCTCCACATCGTTGGTGCCGCGCGAGGTCGCGATCGGCGACTCCCAGCGCAGCGTGCCGTTGAGCGGATTGAGACCGACCAGCCGGCCGGAAATACCCACGACCAGCGTATCGCCCACCGGCAGCATGACGCTGGATTGGTGCACCGACAAAGGAATATCGCCCGGGCGGGCATAGGTCCACAAGCGGCGACCAGAGCGGCCGTCATATGCGGACACCGCACGGTCGGCGGTCATGACGAACACACGTTCACCGGCCACCAGCGGCGCGGTGAAACTCAGGGCGCCGAGTCGTTCACGCCAGACTTCGCGTCCGCGCTCGAGTGCGACCAGTTCGTTGCCACGGGTGACCAGCGCGGTGATCCGGCCATCACTGCCGACACCACCGGCGACTCCGCCGGGCACCTTGGCGCGCCACTGGTCTGCGCCGGTGTTGCCGTCGAGCACCGCCACACTGCCATCGGCACCTGCCACTGCAACGCTGTTTCCCTGCACATGGATGTCGAGCGGAAAGTTGACCGGGCCGATCCGCGAGGTCCAGGCCAGGCGAACGCCGATCAACGCGGCATTCGGGCTCAGCTCCGTCGGCTTGGGTTTGTCCGGTCCGCTCGAACAGGCGCCAAGCATGACCGTCGCCATGGCTGCCACCAGCAGGCGGACACCTTGGACGCGCCAGAGAGAAAGACCGCTCATTTCTTGCCCTCCGATGGCACCGCGTCCGGGCTGGCCGAAACGACTTCCGGCTGGGGCCGCGGATCGGCGCCCAGTGCGGCAAGCTTGATTTCCACCAACCGGCGGTATTCGATCCGGTCGGAGAACGCCTTGTAGGCCTTTTCGTACTGCGCGCGCGCCTCGGCTGTCTTACCCTGCATGCTCAGGATGTCGCCCTTGCGATCGGCAACCAGCGCGGCGAATTCGTTCGGGAAGCTCTTGTCGAGTTGCGCCATCGCCAAGTCGTATTCCTTGGCCTGCGCCGCGACGGCGGCCAGGCGCAAACGGGCAATCGCCTGGTATGCCGGGTCGGTGGATTGCTCGGCCACCCATGCCAATGCCGCCTTGGCCTGTTCGGTCTTGCCGGCGGACTGCAGGCTGCTGGCAGCCAGCAAGCCGCTCTGCATTGCATATGCGCTTCCGCCGAAACGGTCTTTCATG
>JBFJZP010000190.1:0-6114 GCA_041622095.1 Burkholderiaceae bacterium
CCATCTGCACAACCTGCACGAAGTGTCCGAAGGCGAGCCGATCCGGCTGACGCTGCAATTGCTCGATGGCGACGAAAAACGTCTGCACATCTTCCATGCGATGTTCCACGGGACCAGCGGCGAACTGCTGGCCACCGGCGAGCAGATGCTGGTGCATGTCGACATGGCGGCCGGCCGCTCGGTGGCCATGCCACCCGACATGTTGGCCAAGGTGCAGGCGATCCGCGCCGCCCATGCCGGCTTGCCGAAACCGGCGCAGGCCGGCCAGCCGATCGGCATCCGGCGCAAGCCGGGCTGAGTTGCTCATTTTTCCTATCGCAGACGGACAAGCCATGGACTTTGAACTCGATACCGAACAGACGATGCTGGTCGACACGGTGCGGCAATTCGTCGAGACCGAGCTGTATCCGCATGAAGACCTGGTTGAACGGCTCGATGCGGTGCCGCCCGAACTGCAGCGCGAGATCCAGGCCAAGGCGATCGCGGTGGGGCTGTATGCCGCCAACATGCCCGAGGAGCTCGGCGGTGGCGGGCTCGACAACCTGGGCATCACCTTGATGGAGCGCGAACTCGGCCGCGCCTCGTATGCGCTGCAGATGCTGGTCGCACGCCCGAGCAACATCCTGCGCGGCTGCACCGGCGATCAGATCCAGGAATACCTGCTGCCAACGATTCGCGGCGAGCGCCACGACTGCCTGGCGATGACCGAGCCACAAGCCGGCTCCGACGTGCGCGGCATGTTGACGCGCGCGGTGCGTGATGGCGACGACTATGTGATCAACGGCACCAAACACTTCATCAGCCACGCCGACATGTCCGACTTCGTCGTGTTGTTCGCCGCCACCGATGTCGAACAGACCAAGGCCGGCCCGAAGAAGAAGATCACCGGCTTCCTGGTCGACCTGGACAGCCCGGGGCTGGAGGTGCGGCGCGGGCCGGCATGTGTGTCGAATCGCGGCTACCACCAGTGCGAACTGTTCTTCACCGACTGCCGGGTGCCGGTGTCCAAGCGCCTGGGCGAAGAGGGCAGGGGTTTCGAACTGATGGGTGAGTGGCTGGGCGCAACCCGGCTCACCGTCGCCGCGACCAGTGTCGGGCGCAGCCACCGCGTGCTCGACATGGCCACCGAATGGGCCGCCACGCGCAAGCAGTTCGGCCAGGCCATCGGCCGCTTCCAGGGTACCGGCTTCAAGCTCGCCGACATGGCGACCGAACTCGAGGCAGCCGAACTGCTGACACTGCGCGCCGCCTGGAAATGCGACCAGGGCCGCATGACCGACACCGACGCCGCGATGGCCAAGTTGTTTGCATCCGAGGCGCTGGCGCATATCACCGACGAGGCGCTGCAGATCTTCGGCGGCATGGGATTGATGGCCTCGTTGCCGATCGAACGTTTCTGGCGCGACGCGCGGGTCGAGCGCATCTGGGACGGCACCAGCGAGATCCAGCGCCACATCATCTCGCGCGCGATGTTGCGCGCCCATGGTTCCTGAAGCCGCGATGACCGCAGCAACAGCCGACGCATTGCGCCGCCTGTTCATGCCGCGCCATGTCGCGGTGTTCGGCGGCGCGCAGGCGGCCGAAGTCGTGCGCCAGTGCAAGGCGCTGGGTTTCGCCGGCGCCATCTGGCCGGTGCATCCGCGCCATGCGCAGGTCGAAGGACTGGCCTGTTACCCCGACGTGGCGTCGCTGCCGGCGGCGCCCGACGCGAGCTTCATCGCCGTGCCGCGCGAAGCCACGGTCGACATCGTCACGCAACTGGCCGCGCGTGGCGCCGGCGGCGCGATCTGTTATGCATCGGGTTTTGCCGAGGTGGGTGGCGCCGGGGTGGCCTGGCAGCGGCGCCTGGTGGCTTGCGCCGGTGACATGCCGCTGATCGGGCCCAACTGTTACGGCATGCTGAACTACCTGGATGGCATGGCCTTGTGGCCGGACCAGCATGGCGGCGAGCGGGTGGCACGGGGTGTGGCCATCGTTTCGCAGAGCGGCAATATCGCGCTGAACCTGACAATGCAGCGGCGCAACCTGCCGCTGGCCTACATGGTCACGGTCGGCAACAAGGCCGGCGCCGGCATCGAGGCGATCGTCGCGGCCTTGCTGCAGGACGATCGGGTCAGCGCCATCGGCCTGCATATCGAAGGCCTGGACGACATGGCCGCATTTTCGAAGGTGGCGCTCGCGGCGCTGGACAAAGGCATGCCGATAGTCGCGCTCAAGGCCGGCAGTTCGGTGCTGGGCGCCACCACCACGGTCAGCCATACCGGCTCGCTGGCCGGCGCGGATGCCTTGTACGACGCCTTGTTCGCACGGCTCGGCGTGGCCAGGGTGCACGATCCGGCCAGCCTGCTGGAAACCCTGAAGTTGTTGCATGTGCATGGTGCGCTGGGTGGCAGGCGCATCGTCTCCGCCAGCTGCTCCGGCGGCGAGGCCTCGCTGGTGGCGGACCTGGCGCAACCGCGCGCGCTCGAAATGCCGGCGGTGCCGCCGCCGGCCCGGGAGGCGCTGCATGCCGCACTGGGCGACAAGGTCACGATCGCCAATCCGCTCGACTACCACACCTATATCTGGGGCGACCTGGGGGCGCAGACCGCCTGTTTCTCTGCCTTGCTGGCCTGCCGTTTCGATATGCACCTGCTGGTGCTGGACTTTCCCCGTGCCGACCGCTGCGTGTCCGGTGCCTGGCAGACGACGGTCGACGCGTTCATCGCTGCGCACCAGCACGATCCGCTGCCTTGTGCAGTGGTGGCGTCGATGCCCGAAGGCATGCCCGACGGCGTTGCGCGCCAGCTGCTCGAACGCGGCATCGCGCCGATGCAGGGGCTGGCCGAGTGCCTGGATGCGATCGTGCATGCGGCGAAGATCGGCGAGGTCCGCTTGCGCCGCGCCGACATCCTGCCGCTGGCCGGCCCGCATGGCGCAGCAGGCGGCGGGCCCAGATCGGGCGACGGCGCTGTTGCGGGCTTGCTGGACGAAGTCGCCAGCAAGCAGGCGCTGGCGGCATTCGGCTTGCCGATTCCGCGTGCGGTGGTAGTGTCGGCAGCGGACGCGGCAGATGCCGCGACGCAGCTGGGTTTTCCACTGGTGGTCAAGGCGGTATCCGACACGCTGGCGCACAAGACCGAAGCCGGCGCGGTGCGGCTGAATCTGCAGAGCGTCACCCAGGTCACGCAGGCGGTCTCGGCGATGGCAAGCCTGTCCGATCGTTTCCTGGTGGAGGCGATGGCGCGTGATGTGGTGGCCGAATTCATCGTCGGCGTGACGCGCGACCCGCAGTTCGGTCATGCGCTGACGCTGGGTGCAGGCGGGGTGCTGGTCGAACTGCTGCAGGACGCCACGACGCTGTTGTTGCCGGCTTCGCGCGCCGACATCCGCCGCGCCTTCGAGTCGCTGCGCAGCTGGCCGCTGGTACGTGGGTTCCGGGGCCGGCCAGCCGGCGACGTCGAGGCCTTGATCGATGCGGTGCTGGCGGTGGCTGCATATGCGCGGGCGAATGCGGCGCGCCTGGTCGAACTCGACGTCAATCCGGTGCTGGTGTTGCCGCAGGGGCGTGGCGTGGTCGCGGTCGATGCGATGATCCGTCTGTTGCAGCAGGAGTGAGATATGGCTGAGGTGGTGCGGACCGAGGTGATGGATGGCGTGTTGACGATCACGCTGGACCGGCCGAAGGCCAATGCGATCGACGTGACAACCAGCGGGTTGCTGTACGACGCGTTTCGACGCCTGCAGATGGACCCCGCATTGCGGGTGGCGATCATCACCGGCACCGGCCGCTTTTTTTCGGCTGGCTGGGACCTGAACGCCGCCAGCGCCGGCGAAGCGGTCGACGCGGTGCACAGCCCGGGCGGATTTGCCGGGTTGACGGAATTCTTCGACCTGGACAAGCCGGTGATCGCGGCGGTCAACGGACTGGCGATGGGCGGTGGTTTCGAGATCGCGCTGGCGGCCGACCTGATCCTGGCCGCCGACAGCGCCGAGTTCGCATTGCCCGAGGTGAAGCTGGGCATCCTGGCCGACTCGGGTGGCATCCTGCGCCTGCCGCGGCGGCTGCCGCGCGCGATCGCCACCGAGATGTTGTTCACCGGCCGGCGCATGGGAGCGGCGGAGGCTGGCCGCTGGGGCCTGGTCAACCAGGTCGTGCCGGGCGTGGACCTGATGCCCGCGGCGATGGCGCTGGCGCAGCAGATCGTCGCGGCGGCGCCGCTGGCGGTCACCGCGCTCAAGCAGGTCCTGCGCAGCACCGAGGCGCAGTCGGTGCAGGATGCCTGGCAGGCGCTGCGCAGTGGCGTGGCCGCACCGGCATACCCGCAGATGCTGGCGTCGGCCGATGCGAAAGAGGGGCCGCTGGCATTTGCCCAGAAGCGGCCGCCGCGCTGGCGCGGCGTCTGACGCCGGGCAGGCCATCCTGGCGCAAGATCCGGGCGGACATCCTGTCGTGTCGGCATCGGGCGCGGCGCCGCCCGTCCATTTCGGGTTTGGGGAGATCGTGCAGCCGATGAGCGGATATCAGGCGCGGTGGCGACAATGGCAGTCCATGCGTGGCGTTCCCGCCGCGCAGCCCAACACGACGATCAAAGGACAGCACGACATGCACCATACCGCCCTCGTTCCCCGCCACCCGGTTCCCGCCCTCAATCTTCCGTTGACCGACGGCTCGCGTTATGTGCTGGGCGCTGCGCCGGGCGAGAAGTTCGACCTGCTGGTGTTCTACCGGGGCCTGCATTGCCCGATCTGTGCCAAGTACCTGATCGAGCTCGAGCGGCTGTCGGAGGAGTTTGGCAAACGGGGCGTGCAGCTGGTGGCGATCAGCGGCGACGGCGAGGAACGCGCGAAACAGATGGCAGAGAAGGTCTCGGCCAAGGGACTGAAGTTTGCCTACGACCTGAGCCTGCGCAGCGCGCGGCAATGGGGCCTGTATATCAGCGCCGGCCTTGGCAAGACCTCGATCGGCATCGAGGAGCCGGAGCTGTTCAGCGAACCCGCGGTCTACATCGTGCGGCCGGATGGCACCTTGTATTACGGTGCGGCGCAGACCATGCCGTTTGCCCGCCCGCCGTTCCAGGACCTGCTGGGCGCGATCGATTTTGCCGTGGCCAAGGACTATCCGGCACGCGGCGAGTTCACCGGAGCGGTCTGAACGGCACGCGCTGCTGGCGTGTCATGCGGCGCCGAGGCGGCGCCGCAGCTCGATGACGGCGCTGTCGACCGTCGTGAGTACCGGTAGCCCGGTATGCTCCGCCACCTGCCTGCGCGCGCGCGCCATGCTGAACTGCGCCAGCGCGATGACGGCGCAGCCCTGATTGGCCAGTCGCTCCGCCGCGTCGACGACCAGCGCGTCGTGGCGTGACGGCTCCCCGTTGTTCAAGGCTTGCATGGCGTCTTCCACCAGGGCCGACGCGATCGGTATCTCGGGCGGGAATTCCGCCGGCAGGCTTTGCAGCGTGGGCGCGAAGCTGGCGATCAGGCCGATCTGGCAACCCAGGCTGCTGGCCTGCGCGACCATTGCCTCGTTCGGCTTGAGTACCGGCAGCGGCGCATGGCGCAACGCGACCGCTTCGATGCAGCGGCCGAACGCGGAGCAGGTGAACAGGATCGCGTCGCAGCCAGCATCGACGGCATAAGCGGCCAGCGCCTGGAAGCGGGCATGCATCGCCGCATCCAGGCCCCGGCCACTGTGGGCCAGGTCATCGGAGAGGCTGTCGTCGAGCAGGTTCATGCGCTTGGCCTGCGGCCAGTCGCGCGCCAGCGCATCGTTGATCGGTGCCACCGAATGCGCCAGCGCGTGGATCAGCGCGATCCGCGTCATGCCGTGCTGGTCTTGGGCTGCTTCTCCTCGCGTCGTCCACGTGCGCGTTGCAGCAGCACCACCAGTGCCAGCAACACGGCAGCTGGAATGAATACCCATTCCTTGTCCGGTCGTTGAGCCGCAACCTCGACCTGGGTGATGTCGAATCCCTGCTCGATGCCAAGCTTTTCGGCGGTCGAACCGAACTGCACCACTGCCACCTGCATCTTGTCGCCGAGTGGCATCAGTTGCAGTCCGACCCGCTTGAGGCGTTCGGGTGTGGTGCCTTCGGCACCCAGCGGCAGCAGCACGCCTTTCTTGATCTCCTTGCC
>JBFJZP010000191.1:0-6106 GCA_041622095.1 Burkholderiaceae bacterium
TCCCCAGGGGCAGGGCGAGGGCGATGGAGATTGCCATCTCGCCCAGCAGCAGGCCGGAGACTTCGGCCCGGGAAAATCCCAGTACGCGCAGGCTGGCCAGCTCCCAGGTCCGTTCGGCCAGCGCAATACGCGCATTGTTGTAGACCACGCCGATCGCGATCACGCTGGCAAAAATCGTCAGCACGGTACTCATGATGCGGATGTTACGGGCGCTGATCTCCTCCATGTTGCGCAAGGTGGTGGCCTTGCTGAAGGCACCTGCAACCATCGGCATGCGGCGCGTGGCGGCCAGCACCGCGTCCTCCTGGCCGGGCATCAGCGACAACGCGAAGCCGTTGGCCAGGTCTGCGTCACCCAATGCCCGGTTCAGCGCCGAGCGCCGCATGTAGACGTTCAATCCCATCATTTCGCTGACCGTGGCCTCCACCACCAGATGCAGTGTGCGGCTGCGGCCTTCGAGCACCTCGACCTGCAGTCTGTCGCCCACGCGCACGCCGAGCTTGTGTGCCAGCCGGTCGGTCAATACCAGGCCATCGCCGTCGATGCGGTGGGCACGCTGGTGCAGGTCGATGATGCGGCTGAGCAGCGCGGCTTCATCCTGGCCCTGGATCTGGCTGCGTTCGCGCAGGTGGCCGTTGACCAGTGTCACCGGTACCCTGCGGCTGGCCTCGACCCTGCGCACGCCATGCAGGCGCTGCAACTCCTGGCGCGCCGTGGCGGGCACGACCTCCAGCGTCCAGACCGAGATGTCGTTGCGCATCACCAGCTGGAACTGGGTATCGACGATGTAGTCGATCGCGTCGCGAAAAAAATTGCCCATGATCACGATCGCCACCGCCGCGGCGACACCACCAATCGACAAGGTGCTGCGCCAGGGGCGGCGTTCCATGTTGCGCAGGATCATCCGCAGCGCGGTGGGAATACGCGTGATGCCCAGGCGCTCGAGCAGCGTGCGCCGGTAGGTGCCGGGAGCTGGCGGTCGCATCGCCTCGGCCGGTGCCAGGCGTACCGTGGCTGCAATCGCGTTGAGTGTGCCTGCCACCGCAGTGGCGACCGTCAGCAGCAGGCTGGTGACGACCAGCCATGGCGCCATGTGGTGGCGGAACTCCGGGAAACGGAAGAACTCGGCGTACAGGTCGGTCAACATGCCGCCGACCAGATGGCCCAGGGCCAGGCCGAGCGCGAATCCGATCGCGACGATCACCATCACCATCTTGAGGTAATGCGCTGCAATCACCAGGTTGGGATAACCGAGCGCCTTGAGTGCCGCGATCTGTTCGCGCTGCGTGGCGACCAGGCGCGACACCACCACGTTGAGCAGGAATGCGGCCACCCCCAGAAAGATCGACGGCAGCACGGTTCCCAGCACATGCTGGCCCTTGATCTCGTCGTTGAGCATCATGTGAGAGGTTTGTTGCGCGCGGCCGAAGGCCTCGCGCCCGCCATAACGCGCCAGTTGGTGCTGCAACGCATCGATGACCGTACGCTCGTTGGTGCCGGGTGCCAGCTTGACCGCGACCCGGTTGAAGGCGCCGTCCATGTCGTAGGCTGCGGCCAGTGCGTCCTGGTCGAGCCAGAACACGCCGAAGCCGCGTTGGTCCGGCAGGCCGCCCAGCGCGGCGAAGATGAATTCCGGCGACAACGCGACGCCGGTCATCACCAGTGCGCGGTATTTCCCATTGATCAGCGCCGACAGGCGGTCGCCAGGCTTGAGGTGGTGCGCGATGGCGAAGGTTTCGGAGATCCAGACCGGCAAGGCCCCATCGGAGCGGACGCGTCCGGGCGACAGGGTGCCGTCGCCCGCAGCCTGGCCACGCACCGTGAGCAGGTTCATGCGTCGCGGATTGCGCGCATCGACGCCGATCAGTTGACCGATGATCGGGTCTGCAACACCATCGATCTGGACGCGCACCACCACCTCGGTGGTGGTTTGTACATCGGCAACGCCAGGCAATTCGCGCAAGCTCTGGGACAGCGATTCCGGTGCGCGCTTGACGCTGGCAAACACGTCGGCGAACTGGCCGGTGGCATAGAAGCGGTCGCGTGCCAGCCCGAGCGAATCGACCGCCGACAAGGTGATCAGGAAGCCGCCGATGCCGCTGGCCACGACCAGGGCAATGGTCAGCACCTGGCTCCACATCTGGCGCAGGTCGCGCAGCAGTTTGCGGTCGAGCGCCTTCACCGCGTCACCATGCCAGTTCCGCCGGCGACAACTTGTGCGTGTTGCTCTCGATCTTCTGCACCTGCCCGTCGCTCAGGTAGATCACGCGATCGGCCATGCGGGCAATTGCGGCGTTGTGGGTGATGACGATGGCCGTCGTGCCCAGTTCGCGGTTGACCCGCTCGATCACGTCCAGTACCAGCTTGCCGGTGGTGTAGTCCAGGGCGCCGGTCGGCTCATCGCACAGCAGCACATCAGGCTGCTTGACGATCGCCCGTGCAATCGCCACGCGTTGCTGCTCTCCGCCGGAGAGCTGGGCCGGGAAATGATTGCGCCGTGGACCCAGGCCGACCAGCCCGATCGCTTCGTCGATGTCCATCGGGTCTTCGGCGATGTCGGTGACCAGCGCGACGTTCTCGTATACCGTCAGGCTGGGGATCAGGTTATAGAACTGGAACACGAAACCGACATGTTCGCGCCGGTAACGGGTCAGCTCCGATTCGCTGGCCTGGCTCAGGGACTGCGCGCCGAACTGTACGTCACCCCGGGTCGGAACGTCCAGGCCACCCAGGATGTTGAGCAGCGTGCTCTTGCCGCTGCCCGATGCGCCCAGCAATACGATGAACTCGCCTCGCCGGATTTCCAGTGACACGTCGTGCAAGGCGACGACCTCCACCTCCCCGGTGTGATAGACCTTGGCCAGGTTGTGGACGCTGAAGACGGTTGCGCTGGATGGCATGCAGGTCGGCTCCCCTGCTGCCGATTGTGCGTCGCGCCGCCGCCTTCATCTTGATAGAGGTCAAGAACGGCCGGGAATCCGGCCTGTCATCGCCGTTCAGCTCAGGCGATGTCGACCACGACGCAGCCAAGTATTTGCGCTTTTTCGATTGCTTCGCTGGCGTCGGAAAACTGCTCCAGCGGGTAACGTGCGGCAATGCGGTGCTGCAGCAAGCCCTGTTCCAGGGCCGCCGTGATCGCTGCGATGGCGTCGCGCTTGGCTTGCTCCGGCATGGCATAAACGATCACCGCGCGCAGCGTCAGGTCCATGAACATCATGCGCCGGAACGGCAGCAACGGATCGGCCACCACCGTCGATGAATACGAGGCGATGACGCCGCCGGTGCGGATCACCTCGAGCACCTGGGGCAGGTTGGCGCCGAACTCGATCTCGACCACCCGATCGACCTTGCGCCCGTCGGTGATGCGCAGCAGTTGCTGCGGCCAGTCGGCGTCGCGGTGGTTCACCAGGTAATCGGCGCCGGCGGCCAGGCAGTCCGCGCGGGATGCCTGGTTGCTGGCGGTGGCGATCACCGTGGCGCCGGCCAGTTTCGCCATCTGGATCGCGTAATGGCCAACCCGTCCCGCACCACCGGTGACCAGCAGCAGTTGTCCCCGTACATCACCGTCGGCGAACACGCAGCGGTGTGCCACCATGGCCGGAATCCCCAGGCATGCGCCGATCTCGAAGCCGACATGATCGGGCAGCTTGACCGCGCGGCTGCTGTCGATCGCCAGGTACTGCGCTGCGGTGCCATGTTGCCGCCCGTATTGCGCCTGGTAGACCCAGACGCGCTGGCCGATGCGTGCGTGCGGCACTCCGGCGCCGACCGCCTCGATGATGCCGGCGCCATCGCTGTTCGGTATGACCGGTCCAGCGTCGAGCAGGTTGGGGAAGGCGCCGGCCCGCTTCTTGGTGTCGGACGGGTTGACGCCGGACGTCTTCATGCGTACCAGCACCTCGCCGTGTCCGGGCTTGGGCCTGGGGCGCTCGCCGATCTGGATCACGTCGGATGCGGCGCCGAATTTCTCGAACCATACTGCTTGCAAATCATTCTCCTTCGATGTGGTGGTTGTCCCGTCAGGGGTTGGTGATGGTCATTGGCCGCGGGTGTTAACGGGCAGCCCGAACTGCTGCAGCACCGATCGATACAGGGTGTCGTCGGCAGCGACCAGTGGCAGGCCGAGTTCGGCCTGCATGTCCTCGATCCAGTGTAAGGTGCGTACGCCGGACCCGGTGATCAGCAGCGCTTCGGCGTCCGGCGCGGCCGCACGGGTGCGCCGTACGCTTTGCTTGACCAGGTCGTCGGAAAATCCGTAGTGGCTTGCCGCTACCTGTTCCTGGCTGTCGAACAGCCCTTGTTCGACAAAGCTCTGCGCGGCGACGACGTGCAGGCCCTGCTGCTCCAGGAACTGAACGAATCCGCTTTTCCACTGCGCGCTGTAGTACGGGCAGGCCACCGCCACACGACGGCAACCGAGTTGCTGCAGCGTGTCGAGTACCGTGACGCCATTGAGCAGCACGGGAACGCCTGTGGCAGCGCTGAGCCGCCGGCCCAGCGCGCGCGCACCTGATGCCGAGCCGCCGACGCGGTAGGCGAAAGCGGGGCCGACCTGGGCGATGACCTCGCTGCCGGCCTCGGCCAGCAGCCGGGCGGCCGTCATCAGCGCCGGACCGGACTGGGCGATCTGCTCGAAACTCCAGTCGAAGCCCGGTGGCGGAAGAATGGTCTGCGTCACTGCCAGCTCGCCCGCGTGGCGCTGCATGAATTCATGCAGCGTCGGGTCGAACCATCCGGGCGCGGCAATGATGCCGAGTCTGCGCGGCGCGCGCGGCGTGGGGGTAGTGTTCATGTCAAGCCAGCATGCCGCCGTCGACGATCATGGTCTGGCCGGTCATGTAGCCCGCGCCGGCGCACAGGTAGACAATGGCTTCGGCATAGTCGGCCGGCATGCCGATGCGCCGCATTGGCAGCGTTGCCTCTGCCGCCCTGGCGTCGGCATCGTTCCAGCCGCATTCCCAGCTGGAGCCGCCGACCCATCCCGGCGCGATTCCGTTGACGCGGATGTCCGGGCCCAGGCCGCGGGCCAGTTCGCGCGTCATCATCACCAACGCCGCCTTGGTGCTGGCATAGGTGGTGCTGCTGGCGCCGCCGCCATAGGCCGCAGTGGATGCGACGTTGACGATGGCTCCGCCGCGTTGCCGCAGATAAGGCTGGGCGGCGCGGATGCAGCGGAACGGGCCGACCAGGTTGACCGAAAGCAACTTGTTCCAGAATACCTCGTTCTGGGCGTCGAGGTCCGAGCCGGCGATGGTCGTGCGGGTGCCGGGTGTGGCGGCGTTGTTCACCAGGTAGTCGAGACCACCCATGGCCTGCGCGGCTTGCGCGACCATGCGCGTCGCATCGTCCGGGTTGCCCACATCGCCCGGCGCGGCAATGACGTTGTAGCCCAGGTCGCGCAGTCGCTGCACCTGCGTTTGCAGGGCCTGGCTGCCGGGCAGGTCGTTCATCGCGACCGCCGCGCCGAATCCGGCCAGGGCTTCCACGGTTGCCAGGCCGATGCCGGCCGCGCCGCCGGTCACGAGCGCGCATTTGCCGCGCAGATCTGCTGAAATCGTCATGTTCCCGATACTCCAAAAAAAACAAGTGCTCCGTGGTCGCGGGCCTCGTGGCCCGCGCAACTGTGTCCGCAGGCGCCGGTCAGTGGTCGGCTGCCGCCATGCGCCTGTGCGCGATCGCCCCCTCGAGCCAGCCCAGTTCCATTTCAGGCACCGACGACAGCAGCAGATCGGTGTAATCGTCGAACGGGGGGCTGAGCACGGTGGACTTGGGGCCGTAGCGCACGATCCGGCCTTGGTACATCACGGCGATCGCATCGGCGATGGCCTTGACCGTGGCCAGGTCGTGGGTGATGAACAGGTAGGCCACGTCCTCGACCTGCTGCAGGTTCAGCAGCAGCTTGAGGATGCCGTCGGCGACCAGCGGGTCCAGCGCGCTCGTCACCTCGTCACAGATGATGAGCTTGGGTTTGGCTGCCAGTGCGCGTGCGATGCAGACCCGCTGCTTCTGTCCGCCGGAGAGTTCGGCCGGATAGCGGTCGATGAAACCCGACCCCATCTCGATCTCGTCGAGCAGTTCCTGGATGCGGCGTTTCTTCTCGTCGCCA
>JBFJZP010000192.1:0-6097 GCA_041622095.1 Burkholderiaceae bacterium
GAAGGGCAGCAGCTTGGGCAGCAGCTCAAGTTTTTCCTTCATCGAAAAGATCCGATCGTGGTCGACCAGCACGGTGCCGCGTTTCCAGCTCAGGAACAGCGCCCAGGCCATGAACATCAGCGTCAGCATCAGCCCCGGCAGGACGCCTGCGATGAACAGGCGTCCGATCGAAGTTTCCGACGCGATGCCGTACAGGATCATCGTCACGCTGGGCGGGATCAGGATACCCAGCGTTCCGCCGGCAGCGATCGCGCCTGTCGCAAGGTCCGCGTCGTAACCGCGCTTGCGCATCTCCGGGATGCCCATCTTGCCGATCGCGGCGCAGGTGGCGGGTGACGAGCCGGTGAGCGCTGAAAACAGCGCGCAGGCGCCGATGTTGGATATGACCAGCGATCCCGGCACCTTGTGCAGGAGTCGCGCCAGCGCTTCGTAAAGGTCGCTACCCGCGCGTGACGAGGCTACTGCGGCGCCCATGATGATGAACATCGGCAACGACACCAGCGTGAAGTCATCGAGCCCGGAGAAGATCGTCTCGGAAAGGAAGTGCACGCTGTTCCATCCGTCGAAGGCGATCATGAACCCCAGCGCGACCGCACCCAGGCCGAAGGCAATCGGCAGACCCGTGGCCAGCACCAGCATGGTTGCGACGAAAACCAGCAGGCCAATCAGCATGGGGCTCATAGGTTGATTCCTGGATCGAGTCCGTACGGTTGTTCCTGGCCGGTCAGGACCAGCCAGATTTCGGCGACGTATTGCAGGCACAGGAGACCCAGGCCGACCGGGACGCTCAGGTACGGAATCCACAATCTGGCGCGCCAGATCGAGGCGGTGGTTTGCCCGGACACCCAGGCCTCGTGCCACCAGCCGACCGAACCGTAGAAAAAGAGTCCGCAAAATGCCAGGGCCACGGCGCTGCCCAGAAGGTAGAGGGCGCGTCGCGTCTTGCCCTGGACCATCATGGGCAGGATGTCGACGCCTACGTGGCCACGCGTCAACAGAATGTAGGGAGCGCCCAGGAAGGTTGCACCCAGAATGCAGAAGGTCGTGAATTCGGTTTGCCAGATCGACGACTCGTCGAGCACTGAACGCACGAACACCATGTGGCACACCACGATCAGGGCCACGACCAGCAGCGCGGTCGCGAACACCCCGAAGGCGCGGGTGACGGCGTGTACCGCCGCCACCCAGCCCCGGATCGGCGCCGGGTTGCTTGGCACCTTACTTGACACTCAGGGCCTTCTCGATCAGCTCCTTGCCGCCAGGAACTTTTTCCGCAAAGACCTTGTAGGAGGTCTTCTGCGCCACGCCACGCCATGCGTCTGCCTCGGCGTCGGTCAGCGTGATCACTTCGACCTTGTTTTTCTTGAAGGTATCGACCATTTCGTCATCGAGCTTCTTCGACTCGGCGTTGAAATACGCCTCGGCTTTCTTGGAGGCGGCGGTCAGCGCCTTCTTCTGCGCATCGTTCAGCCTGTCCCAGCTTTTCTTGGAGATCAGGACCGGCTCGTACATGAACCACAACGCGTTGTCGCCTGGGGCGGTCACGCACTTGAGCTGTTCGTAAAGGCGGAACGACACAAAGCTTCCTGTCGATGTGTCGGTCGCCTGGGCCACGCCCTGCTGCAGGGCGGTATACACCTCGCTAGAAGGAATCGAGACAATGTTGGCGCCTGCGCCGGCCCACATCTGCGCAAAAGTCGCGCCGGCCGAGCGGATCTTGACGCCGGACAGGTCCTCGGGCTTGCGCAGGCACTTGTCCTTGCCGCCAAAACCGCCCGCCAGCCAGGCATCGGCCAGCACGTGGACGCCGCCTTTCGCGATGATGTCCCGGATGTCCTGCATGAACGGCGACGCGTTGATACGCAGCGCGTGGGCATGACTCTTGACCAGGCCGGGCATCAGCGTGGCACCGAATTGCGGATGCAGGCCGGAGGCATAGTCCAGCGGCAAGGCCGTCATGTCGATCTGTCCGCTGAGCATGGCCTTCCATTGATCCGTTGCCTTGACCAGGCTGGAGCCGGGGAAGACCTTGATCGTCAAGTCGACATTGGCTGCGGCGACGTCCTTGGCGATCATCTGGACCATCTCGTCGCGCACGTCGCCCTTGCCGCCTGGAAACTGGTGTGACGCCTTCAGCGAGATGCTTTCGGCCAATGCCGGCGCAAGTGGCAGAGCCGCTACGAAAAGGGCGGAAAGGGCGGTGGCGAGGGTACGGGTTTTCATGGGCATGTCTCCTGGGTTGAAGTGGGGAATCAAGATCTGGCACCGGCTGCGCGCTCAAGGGCCGGCCCCTAATTAAATGTATTTGTTAATTTAACTTATGTATATTATTGGAGCATCAGTGCATACCCTAATCAACTTTGCGCATCCCTTGATGGCGAAAACAGGACAATGACGCCATGAAAATTTCCGACCAGCTACGCGAAACGATCGAGGAGCAAATTGCAACCGGTCAGCTGTTGCCGGGTTCCGCACTTGACGAGGCCACACTGATCGAGCGGCACGGCGTATCGCGTACACCAGTGCGCGAAGCGCTGATCCAACTGGCCGCCGAGGGACTGATCGAAATTCGGCCGCGTCGCGGCGCAGTCGTGACCAGTATCGGGCCCGGGCGGCTGATCGAGATGTTCGAGGTCATGGCAGAACTCGAAGCCATGTGCGGGCGTCTTGCGGCTCGTCGCATGCGCGACGTTGAGCGCGCCGAATTGGTCAAGGCACATAAAGCATGCGAACTGGCCCGTTCCAAGCACGATTCGGACGGCTATTTTTATTGCAACGAGCGCTTTCACGCGGCCATCTATGCCGGCAGCCACAATGGCTTTCTGAGCGAACAGACCATGCAGTTGCACCGACGGTTGCGGCCCTATCGCCGCTTGCAGTTGCGGGTGCGCAACCGGATGGGCACGTCCTTCACCGAGCATGAAGCGATCGTGCACGCCATCCTGACCGGCGATGCCGACGCCGCCGCGACGGCGCTGCGAGCGCATGTGGTCGTGCAGGGTGAGCGCTTCGGCGATCTGCTTGCATCGCTGGCCGAGCTCGCACCTGCATCCGACGAGTGAGCAGGGTGCGTCGCATCGTCGGGCGCTGCTGCGCCTGACGATGCGACGGGCGTCAAGAGGCCGCGAACGGTGCGTGCAGAAAGCCGCGAAACCGCGCCCGAGCGCCGCGCACCGGCGCCTGCGTCAGCCGGTAATCCGGAAAACGTTGCAGGAAACGCCCGATGGCGATGCGGCCTTCGAGCCGGGCCAGGCTCAGGCCGGCACATTGGTGGATGCCGAAGCCGAACGCCAGGTGCCGGTTGTCGCGGCGCATCAGGTCGAGCCGGTCGGCATGCGGAAACTGCGCCGGGTCGCGGTTGGCAGCGCCGATACACAAGGTCACCAATGCGCCCGCGGGCAGCTCGACATCACCGACCCGGCAGGCCACGGTGGCCCGGCGATTGCCCAGCTGGTTCGAGGACTCGAAACGCAGGAACTCGTCGACCGCGCTGTCCAGGTGTTGCTCCAGTGCCGGCGCATCGTTGCGGTAGTGCTGCAATCGTTCCTGCAGGCCGGCCTTGGCATCGGGCCATTGCTGCAGGGTCACCAGCGCATTGCCGATCAGGTTGGTGGTGGTCTCATGGCCGGCGTTCAGGATGAAGATGCAGTTGTGCAGCAGCTCCGCCTCGGACAGCCGGCCGCTGCCGGGGCCGTCGCTGTCGGCCTCGCCCTGGATCAGCCGGGTCAGCACATCGTGCTCCGGGTCGCCGGGATGGCGGCGCCGGTCCGCAACCAGCAGCCGCAGGTAATCGAGGAACTCGGAAACGCTGCGATTGCCCAATGCCTCCTGCTGCGGGCTCAAGGCCGGCTCTAACGCACCGAGAATCGCCAGTGACCAGCCACGCAAGGGCCCGCGATCCGCATGGGGCACGCCCAGCAGGTTGCCGATCACCTCGACCGGAATCGCGCTGGCGAAGTCCTCGATCAGGTCACCGCCGCCCTTGGCGTCGATGCCATCGATCAACTGCTCGACCAGTGCCACCAGGCCCGGCTCCATCCCGCGGATCGCGCGCCGCGTCAGCGCGACCATGATCAGCTTGCGCACACGGGTATGCAGCGGCGGGTCGTTGAACACCAGGCTGGTGGTGTGGTGCGCGAACAGTGGCGCGTCATCGGCGCGCGCGGTGTCGCCATGCCAGGGCTGGTGCAGGTACTTGGGTGCGAACTCGACCTTCTTGTCCGAGCTGAAGACCTTGGCGTCGCGGTAGACCGCCACCAGGTCGGCGTAGCGGGTCAGGAACCAGCTGCCGTCGGGCATCCGGCGCACCGGGTCGTGCGTGCGCAGCAGCTCATAGACCGGATAGGGGTCGGCATAGAAGTCTGCCGGCAAGGCCCGCAGGTCAAAGCCGCTGGCGATCTCCTGCGCACGCGCCGGGGCCATCGCCGTTGGAGCGATCGGCGGCGCGCTCGTCATGGCGCCAGGAAATCGCGAATGGCGTCGAGCACCGCATCGGGCGATTCGGTCATCATGCTGTGCCCCCCGGGAACGACGACGACCTTGCCACGCGCGGCGGCACGCACCAGCGACTGCGCCGCCCTGACCGGCGTCATCTGGTCCGCCTTGCCGAGCACGAACAGCGTGGGCGCGGTGACCTTGGCCATGGCCGCATCGCCACCGGCATATGCGTCGCAGGCCTTGAAGCCGACATGGAACACATTCACCTTCGGATTGCTGGCCAGCACGCGCCGCATCAGGGCCCGGCTGCCGCCGTACAGCCAGGTGCCGGGCCCCAGCGCCGACGGTGGCGGCGCCAGCGTCGAATGCGAAAAGGTGTTGACCATCGCAATCGCTTTTTCCGGGTTGTTCACCGAGGCTTCGAGCAGCGCCGGCGCGACCTTCATCGGAGACGCCGTGCCCACCAGCACCAGGTGGCTGACACGGTCGGGCGCGCGTGCGGCCGTCTCCAGTGCGATCAGCGAGCCGAAGCTGTGGCCGATCAATGCCGCCTTTGCCAGGCCGGCCGCATCCATCAACGCCAGGATGAAATCGCTGGCGGCCTCGACGCTGGCCGGCGGCTCGCCGCCACTTTGGCCATGGCCGGGCAGGTCGATCGCCAGCACGTTCCATCCATGGTGGGCCAGGTAACGGGTCTGCAGGATCCAGACGCTGTGATCGTTGAGCACGCCATGCACGAATACGGCGGTCGGCTTGGCGGGGTCGAATGCCTTGCCGCCGGTGTAGCAGAAGGTGTTGTGGCTGTTGACGACGAGTTGCATCATGCACCTGCCTTTTCTGCGGCGCGCAAGGCGCGCTTGAGGTCTTCCAGCAGGTCGGCCGGATCTTCCAGGCCGATCGACAGGCGGATGGTTCCCTGCGTGATGCCGCCGGCTGCCAATGCGTCGTCGCTCATGCGGAAATGCGTGGTGGATGCCGGATGGATCACCAGCGAGCGGCAGTCGCCGACGTTGGCCAGGTGGCTGAACACCTGCAAGGCATCGACGAATGCCTTGCCCTGGTTGCGGCTGCCCTTGAGGTCGAAACTGAACACCGAACCGGCGCCGCGCGGCAGCAGCTTTTGCGCCAGTGCATGGCTCGGGTGGGATTCGAGCAGCGGATGCCCGACCCGCGACACGAAAGCATGGCTGGCCAGGAACTCGACCACCTTGGCGGTGTTGTCCATGTGCCGCGCCATGCGCAGGCCCAGCGTCTCGATGCCTTGCAGCACCAGCCAGGCCGAATGCGGGCTCAGGCAGGCGCCGAAGTCGCGCAGCCCCTCGCGCCGCGCACGCAGCAAAAAGGCGCCGACCGTCGATTCGTCGGTGAAAACCATGTTGTGGAAGCCCTCGTAGGGCTCGGCCAGTTCGGCGAACTTGCCGCTGGCCGCATGCGAGGCGGCCCAGTCGAAGCTGCCGCCATCGACGACGATGCCGGCGATCACCGTGCCGTGGCCGCTGAGGAACTTGGTGGCCGAGTGGTAGACCAGGTCGGCGCCATGCTCCAGCGGCTTGAGCAGCCAGGGCGTGGTCAGCGTCGAGTCGACCAGCAGCGGCACGCCGGCTTCATGGGCGATGGCGGAGACGGTGGCGATGTCCAGCACATCCAGCCCCGGATTGCC
>JBFJZP010000193.1:0-6046 GCA_041622095.1 Burkholderiaceae bacterium
CGGATTGTTGGCGAGGTCAACTACCGCGAAGGCGACGGCATGCCGCTGCGGATTCCGCCCGGCCCCTGCGAAATCGAGTTGGACGACATCGACGTGACGATTACCTGGGTCGAGGATGGCGTGCATGGCGCCACCGCCATTCCGCGCAGCGACTATGACGAACACGTCGCCAGCGGTGTGCTGGTGATCGAATGATGCCTGTCGCCGCGACTGATGGACCGAGCCCCCCCCCGGTCCAGCGATGTCATCCGCGCCGACGGCGCGCCTGGGCAAGCGGCTGGGCGCGTCGCCCGGCAACAACTCACACCAGCTTGCGCCGGATCTTCCTGTCCCAGTCGCGGCTGAAGACCAGCTTGTCGTCTTCATAAGCTTCCAGCCTTCCACTCACATGCCAGTGGGTCTTGCTGGCGCGCAGCGCGGAGCGGGTTTCGGTGCGCACACGCCAGTCGCCGCGCGAGCGCTCCTCGGTCCAGTGGCATTCCTGTGACGCAGACAAGGGGTCGTCCGGGCGGATGCGGTAGGTCTCCCGTCCGATCGCGCCATACGTCAATCCATGCTCGTCGATCGTGCTGGCGCCGAAGTCGTCCACGATGCTCAGGGTCTGCTCGCCGGTTTTCTGGTCGATCAACACATCGCGCCGGTTCGATGCCGGTCGCACTTCGGTCAGCTTGACCGGTGGCGCCGCCTCGGGCTCGGCGAACGTCGGGGCGACTTCGTTCGGCCGGTTCTTGCGCACCGGCAGGTCGACAAAACTCGTGCCCAGGTTCAGCGTCAAGGTCGGCGCATCGGGCGCCGGCCAGATCAGCGGCCAGTAGCTGGTGGATATCGAGATCCGCAAGCGCTGGCCCCGGCAAACCTTCACCGCCACATCGTCGAGTTGCAGTCGCACCGTATAGACCTTGCCGGGCTCCAGCGCTTCGGGTTTTTCATGGCTGTTGCGGTGGCACAGGTTGAGCACGCCATAACTCAGGCGCGAGACCGCGCCATCGGGCCAGACGGCGTTGAGTCGCACCGCGACGTTGGCCAGTGGCTTGTCCGAACTGAGCTTGAGTTGCACCGCCGTCGCGCCGACGATGTCGATGTCCTTGGCCAGCGGCGCACTGTCGAAGCAGACCGAGCCGGCGTCGTCCCGGCGCTGGTCACCGGGAAATTCCGGGCCGAGCCAGATGATGCAGTATTCGCCGCCGTCGGCGCCGGTGGTTTGTGGCGATGCCACGATGCATTTGCCGGCAGAACCCTTCACATTGCCCAGCATGCCGTTGGCATTGAGGTGCAGGCGCTGCAGCGCATGGATGTCCGAAGGCCAATGTTCATCGCTGACCCAGCGCCCTTGCACCTGTGCCACCGCCGCGCCGGGGCGGCCCGGCTCCATGATGTAGGTGCGATGGGCCGGGTCCTGCGTCACGCCGGTATCGATGCCCTTGAGCCACTGGTCCCACCAGCGCAGCATCTCCTGCAGGAAACCGATGCGCGGCTCCGGCACCGCGAAATGCGGGTACTTGTGTGCCCAGGGGCCGATGATGCCCTTGACCGGCGCCTGGACCGATGCGACCAGGCGCGGCACCGCATTGGTATAGGCGTCGTTCCAGCCGCCGACCGCCAGCACCGCGGCCTGGATCGCGCCGATGTCTTCGCAGACCGATCCGTGTTTCCAGTAGGCGTCGCGGTGCGGATGCTCCAGCCATGGAATCGCCAGCAGTGGTTCGTTCTCCAGCCGCTGCAGCCACATCGCGCGCCAGCGATCACCGACCAGCATGGGGTCCGGCGGACGCGACGAATACGCGAACATCGTGGCCGACCAGCCCAGGTTCTCGTTCAGCAGGCAGCCGCCCTTGTAGTGGATGTCGTCGCTGTAGCGGTCGTCGGTCGAGCACAGGGTCACGATCGCCTTGAGCGCAGGAGGTTGCAGCGCCGCCACCTGCAGGCCGTTGAAGCCGCCCCAGGAGATGCCCATCATGCCGACCGCGCCGCTGCACCAGGGCTGCCCGGCCAGCCAGGCGATGACCTCGACCGCATCGTCCAGTTCCTGCTGGGTGTATTCGTCCGCCATCAGGCCGTCGGAATCGCCGTTACCGCGCATGTCGACCCGGATGCAGGCATAACCATGGCCGGCCAGGTAGGGATGCGTCAACGCGTCGCGCACATGGGTGCCATCGCGTTTGCGGTAAGGCAGGTATTCGAGGATGGCCGGCACCGGCTTCTTGTCGGCGTCGGCCGGCATCCAGATACGCGCCGCCAGTTTCGTGCCGTCGCGCAGCGTGATGAAGAGGTTCGGTGTCTCGCGAACCTTGCGAGGGAAGGACTTGACGGTTTTCATGCGGTGTCCGAATCGTTTTGCGGTTGACGGTGCACTCTAACAGCCCATATCGGCCGGCCGGTGTGGGCGGGCGCTCAGAACCAGCGCGCCACCAGCGGCATCAGCAGCGATGCCAGCAGCACCTGCACACCCAGTGCCAGGCCGGCATAGGCACCGGCATCGGCATTGACCTGCAAGGCGCGCGCCGCGCCGATGCCGTGCGAGGCGGTACCCAGCGAAAATCCCCGCTCCTGCATCGACAGGCCGCCGATCGCGTCGAACAGGTACTTGCCGCTGACCGCACCGATCAGCCCGGTCAGCACCGCAAACACGGCCGCCAGTGCGGGAATGCCACCGATCTGTTCTGCAATACCCATGGCCACCGGCGCGGTCACCGACTTCGGCGCCAGTGAGCGCAGCAGTTCCCCGGGCAGTCCCAGCGCCCAGCCGATCGCCACGGCGCTGGCGCCGGCGGCTGCACCGCCGGCCAGACCGGCCAGCAGGATGGCCATGGCACGCCGGCGCAATTCGCTGCGCCGTTGCCAGAGTGGCCAGGCCAGCGCGACCACCGCCGGTCCGAGCAGGAAGTGGATGAACTGGGCGCCGGAGAAATAACGCGGATAGGGTGTGCCGCTGAGCGTCAGCAGCACGGCCAGCACCAGCACCGTCCACAGCACCGGGTTGGCCCACGGTGCCTGGCCCAGCCGCAGATACAGCGCCTGCGCCAAGACATAGGTGACGATGGTCGCCGTCAGGCCGAACAGCGGCGTGGTGGAGAGGTAGACCCAGAGCTGGACGAAATCCTGCATATGCGTGTGCCCGGTCTCAGGGTTCGGCGCGCTGCGCCGGCTCGCGGCGCAGCAAGGCGCGCAGCACCAGTGCAGAGACGACCAGGCCGATCCAGGTCGACAACACGATGGCCACCAGCATGCGCAATCCGTAGGTCGACAGCAGGCCCATATGCGTCATCACGCCCACGCCTACCGGCACGAACAGCAGCGACAGATGGGCCAGCAAGGCGTCGGCCACCGCGCCCACCGGCGTGCGCACCAGCGGCCAGCGCAGCGCCAGGAGCAACAGCAACATGCCCAGCACCGGGCCGGGCAGCGGCAGCTGCAGCAGGCGTGCCAGCAGTTCGCCGGCGGTCTGGCACAGCAGCAGCCAGGCCAGGCCGGTCAGCAATTGCATGGCGGGCAGGCTCGGGTGGCGGGAAACAGCAGCATATGTTGCGGATTATGGGCTGTGGGGGCCTGGACACGGCGCCTGGCCGGGATCGCTCCGGCGACACCTGTTGCGATCGCCTCAGGCCGACATGCTGCGGAAATCGAGTTCGCGCAACAACTGGCTGGTCTCGCGCGCCAGGTGGTTGGCCGGTTTGGCGACCGGCGTGGCCAGTACCAGCGTATTGGTGATGGCCGGAGGGCCGATCGGCGCGGTCGGCAGGTCGGCGGCTTCGCGCGTGATGTGCATTGCGCTGACCGGCACGATGGTGCAACCGGCCCCCTGCGCGACCAAGGTCAGCACGGTGTGCACTGCGCCGACCTCGGCCACCACATCGAGTTCGATGTTGCGGGGTCGCAGCGCGGCGCGCACGATGCTGCGGATCGCATTGGGTGCGCTGGGCAGGATCATCGGGTAGCCGGCCAGGTCGTCCAGGCTGACGCGGGCCGGCAACTTGCTGCCCATCGGCGCCACCAGCACCAGCTCCTCGCGTTGCAAGGTCTCGTAATGCAGCAGCGGCGTCGGCGCCGGATCGAACAGCAGCGCCACGTCGATCTGACCGGCGATCAGGGATTCGCGCAACGACAGGCTCAGCCCCTCCAGCACCGTGATGACCGCTCTCGGGAACAGGGCACGAAACCGCTTGATCAGCGCCACGCTCAGGCCCAGCGCGACCCGGGGCGGCAAGCCGACGATGACACGCCCGGATGGGCTGGTACCGAGTTCGTGCAGTTCGACACGCGCCCGGTGTGCGGTGTCCAGCATGGCACGTGCATGGGTGAGCAACAACGCGCCCGCCTCGGTCAGCACCACACCGCGACCGGTGCGTTCGAGCAGGCGTTGGCCGAGTTCCTGCTCCAGCAATCCGACCTGCCGACTGACGCTGGGCTGCGCCAGGTTCAAGGCGACCGCGGCGCGGCTGAAACTGCCGGCATCGACGACGCTGACGAAGTATTCCAATTGCCGCAGTTCCATAGCCAAAAAGCATAACTGATATAGACGGTATGTCGATCCGCTTGAGTCCGTCTTGCGCCAGACTCGGCGCCATGCCACTGGAACTGCCGCAAAACGCCTGCAACGCCCACTGCCATGTTTTTGGCCCGCGCGCGCTTTTCCCGTACCCGGACGATGCGCCGTTCATACCGCGGCATGACGCTCCGAAGGAGGCGCTGTTCGCACTCAACGACGGCCTGGGCCTGACGCGTTGCGTCGTGGTCCAATCGAGTTGTCACGGCTACGACAACCGCGCGACCGCCGACGCGATTGCAGCCCGTCCGGCCAGTTACCGCGGCATTGCGCTGTTGCCCACCGATGTTGCCGATGCCGAATTGCAGCGGCTCGACGGGCTCGGTTTTCGCGGCGTGCGCTTCAATTACATGGGACACCTGGGCCATGGCGTACCGATCGACGCGGTGATGGCGCTGGCACGGCGCCTGGAGCCGCTGGGCTGGCATCTGCAACTGCATGGCGATCCGCAGCGCTTGCTCGCGCTCGCGGCGGAACTGGCGCGTGCGCCGGTACCGGTGGTGATCGATCACATCGGCCGTATCGACGCGGCGCGGGGCGTGGACGATCCGGCGTTCCAGGGCCTGCTGCATCTGCTGCAGCTTCAGCATATCTGGATCAAGGTCAGCGGCATGGACCGCATCACGCGCCAGGGCCCGCCGTACGCCGATGCCCAGGTTTTTGCCCGGCTGCTGGTGGCCGAATTCGGCGACCGGGTGGTGTGGGGCAACGACTGGCCGCATCCCAACCATGCCGGCCCGGTGCCGGACGAACAACAACTGGTCGACCTGATCGCGACCATCGCGCCCACGCCAGCGGCGCGCCAGCTTCTGCTGGTGGACAACCCCCAACAACTCTACCGGTTCACGACAGCATGAGCACGACACGACGATTCGAGGACAAGATCGCCATCGTCACCGGTGCCGGTTGTGTCGGTTCAGGATGGGGCAATGGCCGCGCGGTCGCAGTGCGCCTGGCCGAAGAAGGCGCCAGGGTGTGGGCGGTCGACCGCGATCGGACACGCCTGGACGCAACCATCGCGCTGGCGGGTGCCGCCGGCGCCGCCATCCAGCCCTGGACCTGCGACGTGACACGCAGCGACGACGTGGCCGCGATGGTCGCCGCCTGCATCGACCAGCTGGGACGTATCGACGTGCTGGTCAACAACGTCGGCGGCAGCGCACCGGGCGGCCCGGTCGAGATGTCCGAGGACGTCTGGGACGCCCAGGTCGACTTCAACCTCAAGAGTGTCTTCCTCACCTGCAAACACGTGTTGCCGGCGATGCTGGCCCAGGGGGCCGGCGCCATTGTCAACGTCGCGTCCACCTCCGGCATCCGCTGGACTGGCAGCGCCCAGGTCGCGTATGCGGCGACCAAGGCCGGTGTGATCCAGCTCTCACGCGTCGTCGCGGCGCAGCACGCCGCGCAGGGCATCCGCGTCAATACGGTGGTGCCGGGGCAATTGCACACGCCGATGGTCGAATCGCGCCTGGCCGGACAACGCGCCGGCGGCGATGTCGCGGC
>JBFJZP010000194.1:0-6045 GCA_041622095.1 Burkholderiaceae bacterium
CACACCAGCTCACCAGCCAGATGCAGACCGGCATGTTGTGGATCAACCAGCCGGCAGCACCCTGGCCAGAACTGCCGTTTGGCGGCGTCAAGGACTCCGGCTATGGCAGCGAAGGCGGCCCGGAGGCACTCGAACCCTATCTCGCGACCAAGACGGTTGCGATGATGAGCGTGTGACGCAGGCCGCATCCACCACGGCCGCAGTCGGTTTCGACAGCCTGCCGCTCAAGCCCGGCACGCTGGAGAACCTGCAGAGCCTGGGTTATCAGGCGATGACGCCGATCCAGGCCGCCAGCCTGCCGCCGGCTCTGGCCGGCAAGGATCTGATCGCGCAGGCGCAGACCGGCAGCGGAAAGACCGCCGCCTTTGCGCTGACGCTGCTGACCAACCTGAACCCGCGTCGATTTGCGGTGCAGGCGCTGGTGTTGTGCCCGACACGCGAGCTGGCCGACCAGGTCACGACCGAGATCCGCCGCCTGGCACGGGCCGAGGAAAACATCAAGGTCGTCACCTTGTGCGGCGGCGTTGCGCTGCGCGGGCAACGTGCCTCGCTCGAACACGGCGCACATGTGGTCGTCGGCACGCCGGGGCGGGTGATGGACCATCTGGCGCGCGAATACCTGAACCTGGAAGCGCTGAACACGCTGGTGCTCGACGAGGCCGACCGGATGCTCGACATGGGATTTGTCGACGACATCCAGACGGTGGCAAAGCAATGCCCGAAAGAGCGCCAGACGCTGCTGTTTTCTGCCACCTACCCGGACGGTATCGACAAGCTGGCGCAGCAGTTCATGCGCACGCCGGTGCGAATCGAGGTCGCCGCACGCACCAGCGGGCCGCAGATCGAACAACGTTTCTACGAGGTGACACGCGCCAACCGCTTCGAGACGGTGGCGCTGTTGCTGAACCACTTCCGACCGGCCAGCACGCTGGCGTTTTGCAACACCAAGCAGCAATGCAAGGAACTGGTGGCAGTGCTGCAGCAGCAAGGCTTCAGCGCGATGGCGCTGCATGGCGAGCTGGAACAACGGGACAGGGACCAGGTGCTGGCGCAGTTTTCCAACCGCAGCTGCTCGGTACTGGTCGCCACCGACGTGGCTTCGCGCGGGCTCGACATCGCGCAACTCGAGGCGGTGATCAATGTCACCATCACGCCCGACCCGGAAGTCCATGTACACCGCATCGGACGCACCGGGCGTGCCGGCGAGACCGGCCTGGCGCTGAGTCTGGTCAGCATGGACGAGATGGGTTCGGTCGGCAAGATCGAGCAATACCTGAAGCAGGAGTCGACCTGGTACCCGCGCGACGGCCTGACTCCCAGTGGCGACGGCCCGCTGTTGCCGCCGATGGTCACCTTGCAGCTGCTCGGCGGGCGCAAGGAGAAGATCCGCCCGGGTGATGTGCTCGGCGCCTTGACCGGCCCGGACGGGGGCTATACCCGTGAGCAGGTCGGCAAGATCAGTGTGACCGAGTTCACCACCTTCGTCGCGGTCCAGCGCGACATTGCCAAGGAAGCCATGCGCCGGCTCAACGCCGGCAAGGTCAAGGGCAAGAGCGTCAAGGTGCGGATGCTGGATTGAGCCGCGGCATCAGCCGCGCGCGTGTGTCACGCCGCCGTCGACGATCAGCGTCGAACCCACCACATAGTCACCGGCGCGCGATGCCAGGTAAATGGCCGCGCCGGCCATGTCCTCCGCGGTGCCGATACGCCCGGACGGGATACGGGCCGAGACCGCGTCCGCATGGTCGCGCGCGTCGCGGTTCATGTCCGATGCAAATGCCCCGGGTGCGATCGCGGTGACGACGATGTTGTCCTTGATCAGCCGCAACGCCATGCGCCGCGTCAGGTGGATCAGCCCGGCCTTGCTCGCGGCGTAGGAATAGGTTTCCTGAGGATTGACCGAGACACCGTCGATCGACGCGATATTGATGACCTTGGCCGGCCGGTTCTGCGCCGCGGTGCGCAAATGCGGGCTCAGCGCCTGGGTCAGGAAAAACGGCGCCTTCAGGTTGAGGTTGACCACCTTGTCCCAGCCACTCTCGGGAAATTCGTCAAACTCCGCACCCCAGGCCGCCCCGGCGTTGTTGACCAGGATGTCGAGCCGGTCCTCGCGCTCGGAAAAACGCTCGGCAAGCGCCTTCGCGCCATCGATGTTCGAGATGTCGGCCGGCAAGGACACGCATGGGCCGATCTTGCACATCTCTGCGGCAGCGGTGTCGCAGGCCGCGCTCTTGCGCGCAGAGATATAGACGCGCGCGCCCTGCGCCAGGAATCCTTCGGCAATCATCCGGCCGATTCCGCGCGACCCCCCGGTGACAAGCGCGGTGCGGCCGTGCAGGGAAAAAAGGTCGGTCATGCTGTTGCTCCTCGTTATGCGCCAAGTCATCTGCAGGTGGCCGGTCCAGGGTCGGACACCATTGCACGACCCTGAAGGTTAACCGGTCGGCGGATGATTCCGCCAGAGCCTTTGCATCGGCCGCTGCGGCGCCCGTCTCAACGGCTCGTGCACTGCACCAGAATATCCACCAGGGCCGCAGGCGCGCTGATCATCGGATCGTGGCCGGTCTCCATCTCGACGATGCGGGCGCCGGGTTGCCAGGCGCCATCCCAGAAGTTTGCGCTGCGCACGCGTGTGCGGCTCGCATCGATGGTTGCCAGTGCCGGACGGGTGCAATCGACAAAGGTCCGGGGCACCGACGCGACCCGCTGTGCGTCGAATGACAGCGGCATCTCATAGGTGTGGCCGGGATGCGGGGTCTGGCGGCGCTGCACCCAGGCATGGCCGGCCCCGTCCAGGCCGAACACCGCCGGATCGGGCGGATCGAAGGCAAACAGCGCTGACGCGCGCGCCGCATCCAGCCGGCTGTTGCGGGTGGCGGCGGTATGGGTGCTGCTCCAGGATTCTCCCGGCTTGGGCACGACTGCATCGAGATAGACCAGGTGCGCCAGCCGCTCGGGCATCTGGTCGGCCACTGCGGTCACCAGCATGCCGGCATAACTGTGGCCGACCAGCACCACGTCCTGCATCTCCTCCGCCTCGATCGCGGCGATCACATCCTGCACATGGGTTTGCAGGTCGATACCGGCGTGCAGCAAGTGCGCGCGCTCGCCCAGGCCGGTCAAGGTGACCGCATGGGCGCGATGGCCGGCGCGCACCAGCGCCGTGACCACATCGCGCCAGCACCAGGCACCATGCCAGGCACCGTGTACCAACAGAAAATTTGCCATCCTGAAATATCTCCCCACGTGTTTTCGCCATCGGGTCCGCGCCGGTGCCGGACAAGCGCCGCGCACGAACCAGTTGGTGCATTCTCGCCGGCCGGACCTGTATCCGCCAGACCGTCGCCTGTTGCAAGCCCTGCCCACCGTTGCCGGCTGGGCGGCGTGCGGCGTGCGGCGACACGATCTGCCATGATGCCAGGGGTCCCACCCTGCTGAACCGAGCCATGACCGAGATCCTGACCATCACCCTGAACCCGGCACTGGACATCGCCACGTCGTGTGATGCCCTGCTGCCTAGCCACAAGCTGCGCTGTGCCAAGGCGGGTTATTTCCCCGGCGGCGGCGGCATCAATGTGGCCCGGGTCGTGCAGCGCCTGGACGGGGATTGCATGGCCTTGTACCTGGCCGGTGGTGTCATCGGCGACCGGCTGCAGAGCCTGCTGCAGGCCGAACGGGTCCCCAGCCGCCGGCTGCCGATCGCGGACGAGACACGCGAGAGTTTCTCGGTGCTCGAGACCGGCACCGGCAAGGAGTACCGCTTCGTGTTGCCCGGGCCGGAGGTCACGACACGCGAGTGGCAGGCTTGTGTGGACTTCCTGTCGTCGATCGACCCGCCGCCGCGGTATCTGGTGCTCAGCGGCAGCCTGCCGCCGAGCTTGCCGACCGACAGTTATGCGCAACTGGCGGCGTTGGCGCGTTCCCGCGGATGCAAGGTGGTGCTCGACAGCTCCGGCGCACCTCTCGCGGCCGCATTGGCCGATGGCGTGTTCCTGATCAAGCCGAGCCTGCGCGAGTTGTCGGAACTCAGCGGCAAGGCCCTGGACAACGCAGCGCAGTGGCGCGCAGCCGCTGCGGCGCTGGTGCGCGACGGCCGCGCCGAACTGGTGGCGCTGAGCCTGGGTGAACGCGGCGCGATGTTGTTCAGCGGCCAGGGCAGCTGGCAGGCCGACGCATTGCAGGTGGATGTCAAGAGCACGACCGGTGCCGGCGACAGCTTCCTGGCGGCGATGGTCTGGGCGCTGAGCCAGGACATGGACTTGCCCGAGGCTTTCCGGTACGGGATCGCGGGCGGATCGGCGGCCTTATTGCATGAAGGGACCTCGTTGTGCCGGGTAGACGACATCCGGAGGCTGTTGCCCCAGGTCCGGGTGCGGCCACTGCCCGACTGAAGTCCGGCAACCGGTAACGGAAACGGCGCCGTCGGCGCCGTTTCTCATGGGAACGTCAGGATCACATGTTGCGCCGGTATTGCCCACCCACCTCGAACAAGGCGCTGGTGATCTGGCCCAGCGAACAGACCCGCACCGCATCCATCAACACCTCGAACACGTTGGTGTTGTTGATCACCGCCTGCTGCAGCCGCTGGAGCATGGCCGGCGCTTCGTCCAGATGGCGCTGGTGGAAATCGGCCAGGCGCCCCAGCTGGCCCTGCTTCTCTTCTTCGGTCGACCGCGCCAGCTCCAGCGTGTCCTGCACCTTGTCGCCATGCGGGTTGCGAAAGGTGTTGACGCCGACAATCGGCAACTCGCCGGTGTGCTTGAGCATTTCATAGTGCATCGACTCGTCCTGGATGCGGCCACGCTGGTAACCGGTCTCCATCGCGCCGAGTACGCCGCCACGCTCCGCGATACGTTCGAACTCCGACAGCACCGCCTCCTCGACCAGTTCGGTCAACTCCTCGACGATGAACGCACCCTGGTTCGGGTTCTCGTTCTTCGCCAGCCCCCATTCGCGGTTGATGATCAGCTGGATCGCCATCGCACGGCGCACGCTGTCCTCGGTCGGCGTCGTGATCGCCTCGTCGAAGGCGTTGGTGTGCAGGCTGTTGCAGTTGTCGTAGATCGCGATCAGCGCCTGCAGCGTCGTGCGGATGTCGTTGAACTGGATCTCCTGCGCATGCAGGCTGCGCCCGCTGGTCTGGATGTGGTACTTGAGTTTCTGGCTGCGTTCGTTGGCGCCATATTTTTCCTTCATCGCCACCGCCCATATACGCCGCGCGACCCGCCCCATGACGGTGTATTCCGGGTCCATGCCGTTGGAGAAGAAGAACGACAGATTTGGCGCGAAATCATCGATGTGCATGCCGCGCGCGAGATACGCCTCGACATAGGTGAAGCCATTGGCCAGCGTGAGCGCGAGCTGCGTGATCGGGTTGGCACCGGCCTCGGCGATGTGGTAGCCGGAGATCGACACCGAATAGAAGTTGCGCACCCGGTGTTGCACGAAGTATTCCTGGATGTCGCCCATCATCTTCAGCGAAAACTCGGTGGAGAAGATACAGGTGTTCTGCCCCTGATCCTCCTTCAGGATGTCGGCCTGCACTGTGCCGCGCACGTTCTCCAGCGCCCATGCGCTGGTTTTCTCGATTTCTTCGTCGGTCGGACGCCGCCCGTTGTCCTGCTCGAAACGCGCGATCTGCTGGTCGATGGCAGTATTCAGGAACATCGCCAGAATCGTCGGCGCCGGTCCGTTGATGGTCATCGACACCGAAGTTCGCGGGTCGCACAGATCGAAGCCGTCGTAGAGCGCGCGCATGTCATCCAGCGTGGCGATCGAAACGCCGGAGTTCCCGATCTTGCCGTAGATGTCCGGACGCTCGTCGGGATCGAAGCCGTACAATGTCACCGAGTCGAAGGCAGTAGACAGGCGCTTGGCCTCGGAATGCTCGGAGAGCTTCTTGAAGCGCCGGTTGGTACGAAACGCATCGCCCTCACCGGCGAACATGCGCGTGGGGTCCTCGCCCTCGCGTTTGAACGCGAACACGCCCGCCGTGTAGGGGAAGCTTCCCGGCACGTTCTCCAGCGCCCATGCGCTGGTTTTCTC
>JBFJZP010000195.1:0-6003 GCA_041622095.1 Burkholderiaceae bacterium
ATCATCAAGCATGCGCCCGCGCTGAACGCCCTCACCAATCCGGGTACGAACAGCTACAAGCGTCTGGTACCGCACTTCGAGGCACCGGTGAAGCTGGCTTATTCGGCCAAGAACCGCTCGGCGGCTATTCGCATCCCGTTCGTGGCCAATCCGAAAGGTCGTCGCGTCGAGGCACGTTTCCCCGATCCGCTGGCCAACCCGTACCTGTGCTTCTCGGCATTGCTGATGGCCGGTCTCGATGGCGTCGAGAACAAGATCCATCCTGGCGAAGCCGCCACCAAGGACCTGTACCACCTGCCGCCGGAAGAAGACGCTCTGATCCCGACCGTTTGCCACAGCCTGGATCAGGCGCTGGAGCATCTGGACAAGGACCGCGAGTTCCTGACCAAGGGTGGCGTGTTCTCTGACACGATGCTCGACGCCTATATCGAACTCAAGATGGGTGAGGTCACCCGCATGCGGATGGCCACCCATCCGGTCGAGTTCGACATGTACTACTCGCTGTAACGGCTGCTTGCCGGGTCGGCCCAGGCGGGCCCGGCAGCTTCAGAACAAGGGCGGCTTCGACCGCCCTTGTGTGTTTTGGGGGATTGGTTGCGGTTTGGTCAATTGCATCAATTGGCGCATACTCGAAGGCCGTCCCTGCAAACTGGAACGCGTGGAGAGAGCATCATGTTCAAGTCGTTGATACCCCTGGCCGCCGTCATGGTGGTTTTTGTGGGCCCGGCGCAGGCCCAGATCTACCGCTGCGGCAACGAATACACCAACAAGATCACGGAAGCGCAAAAGGGCCAGTGCAAGCTGCTCGAGGGCGCCAATGTGACCGTCGTCCAGGGCTTCAAGCCACCGGCTGCAGCTGCTGCACCGTCGGGTTCGGCCGGTGCGCCGCTGGCTGGTACGCCGGTGCGCCTGGCGTCTGCGGCCCCGCCAGCAACCCGCGTGGACAATGCCGACCAGAAGGCGCGTGATTCCGACGCCCGGCTGATTCTGGAGTCCGAACTCAAGAAGGCCGAGTCGCGCAAGACGGAATTGTTGCGCGAATACAACAATGGCGAGCCTGAAAAGCGTGGCGATGAAGCGCGCAATTACCAGAAATATCTCGACCGGGTCGCCGAGATGAAAGCGACACTGTCGCGCAACGAGAGCGACATCGCCGGCATCCGGCGTGAGCTCGACCGCGTGGTCGGCTCGAAGTAAAGCGCTTGAGTCCGGCGCATTTCCCCGCACTGACCGACATCCTGCCATCGCGATTCAGATCCTTCGATCTGCTCGCGACGCTGGTGGCGGTCGTGCGCGAAGACGGTGTGGTGGTGTTTGCGAATGCAGCCCTGGAGGATGCGCTGGGGGTTTCGCGGCGTGCGATCGTCGCGTCGCAGCTCGCCGACAACTTCACCGATCCTGATCTGTTGCGCCACGCATTGGAGGGCGCGGGTGGTAACGCCTTTGCCACCATGCGATACGACGCCATGCTCAAACGGCTCAACCATGACCCGATGCCGGTGCATGTGATCGTCACGCAGACCGAGTCGCGCCGCGAAATCGTGGTCGAACTGCTGCCGCAGGAGCAGCAGGCGCGTCAGGAGCGCGAGGATCGGCTCCACGATCAGGCGCAGGCCAACAAGGAGCTGATCCGCAACCTGGCGCACGAGATCAAGAATCCGCTCGGTGGCATCCGGGGTGCGGCGCAACTGCTCGAGATGGAGATCGAGGGACGCGGGCTGAGCGAATACACCCAGGTCATCATCCGCGAGGCGGATCGGTTGCAATCATTGGTGGATCGCCTGCTGGCGCCGCACCGATTCCCGCAACACGTGGGAGATGTCAACATCCATGAGGTCTGCGAGCGGGTACGTTCGTTGATCGTGGCCGAATTCCCGCGCGGCCTGCGCGTCGTGCGCGACTACGACACCTCGATTCCCGAGTTGCGTGCCGACCGGGAACAAATGATCCAGACCGTGCTCAATATCGCGCGCAATGCCTGCCAGGCCTTGCAGGAGCGTATTGCGGCAGGCGATGCGATGTTGACTTTTCGCACGCGGGTCGCACGGCAAGTGACTTTTGGCAAGCACAGGTACAGACTGGCATTGGAATTGCATGTCATCGACAACGGGCCTGGTGTTCCAGACTCGATCAAGGATCGCATCTTTTATCCGCTTGTGTCGGGTCGGGATGGCGGATCCGGGCTGGGGTTGACGCTGGCACAGACTTTCGTGCAGCAACACCATGGCCTGATCGAGGTGGACAGCATTCCCGGTCGAACCGACTTCAAGATTCTCATACCACTGTCCTGAACTTTGACCAATATCCTTTCCCAACGCCGGCGCCAGCAACGCCGCTTGCCATCATGAAACCCATCTGGATCGTTGACGATGACCAGTCCATCCGTTTCGTGCTGGAGAAGGCCTTGTTGCGCGAGAACCTGGCGACACGCAGTTTCACCAATATCCGCGATGTGTTGTCGGCGCTGGAGTCCGCCGGCGAGGACGATGGCCCGCAGATCCTGGTCAGCGACATCCGCATGCCGGGTGGCTCGGGCCTCGATCTGCTCGAACGCGTCAAGCGCGAGCGCCCGACACTGCCGGTGATCATCATGACCGCGTTCTCCGACCTGGAGAGTGCAGTGTCGGCATTCCAGGGCGGCGCCTTTGAATACCTGCCCAAGCCATTCGACCTGCCCAAGGCGGTGGAACTGATCCGCCGCGCCATGCAGGAAAGCCAGCGCGAGGAAGTCTCCGAGCAACGCGGCGCGGCCACGCCGGAAATGCTGGGCCAGGCGCCGGCAATGCAGGACGTTTTCCGTGCCATCGGACGGCTGAGCCAGAGCAACGTGACGGTGATGATCACCGGCGAGTCGGGCACCGGCAAGGACCTGGTGGCCCGGGCCTTGCACAAGCATTCTCCGCGTGGCAACGGCGGCAATGCGCCGTTCGTCGCAATCAATACCGCGGCAATACCGAAGGACCTGCTCGAGAGCGAGTTGTTCGGCCATGAACGCGGCGCCTTCACCGGCGCGCAGACCATGCGCCGCGGCCGTTTCGAGCAGGCCGACGGTGGCACGCTGTTTCTGGACGAGATCGGCGACATGCCGTTCGACCTGCAGACCCGATTGCTGCGGGTGCTGTCGGACGGCAATTTCTACCGCGTCGGCGGTCATGACGCGATCAAGACCAATGTGCGGGTGATTGCCGCCACCCACCAGGACCTGGAGCAGCGCGTCAAGGAAGGCGTTTTCCGCGAGGACCTGTTCCACCGCCTCAATGTCATCCGCCTGCGCCTGCCGCCACTGCGCGAGCGGCGCGAAGACATTCCGGGCCTGACCCGCCACTTCCTGCAGCAAAGCGCGCGCCAGCTCGAGGTCGAGCCGAAACGGATCTCCGACCTGGCGCTGGCCCAGTTGTCGCGTTTCTCGTTCCCCGGCAATGTGCGCCAGCTCGAGAACATCTGCCACTGGCTGACCGTGATGGCGCCGGCGCAGGTGATCGATGCCAAGGATCTTCCGCCAGAGGTGCTCGGATCGACAAGTACCGACGCCGTGTTGTCCCCACCGACAGGCGCAACGGGCGTCGACGAGGCGTCAGCGTCCCGCCTGGCCGCAGTGCCGGCGGCGCCGACCGCGCCAGCGCCTGCCGGTGTGCCGGATGCGGCGACCGAACTCGCAGCCGGCGAACCGGCGGCATGGGAGTCCGGTGTCGAAATCGAGGCCAGCCAGATGCTGGCAGCCGGCCGACAGGATGTCTGGGAAGTGCTGACCCGCCGATTCGAGTCGCGGCTGATCCTCACCGCGCTGGCCAGCACCCGCGGCCGGCGTATCGAGGCGGCGCAAAAGCTCGGTATCGGTCGCAACACGATTACCCGCAAGATCCAGGACCTGGGGCTGGAATAGACGCCGGACAAGGGCCCATCGACCCGGCTGCGGCGTTGTGGCCGGATCTGCGCGTCAGCCGGTTTGCGGCGCCACCTGCGCCGCACCGGGCGCCGGGCGCCGGGCGCAGCGGCGCAGGGCTCAGTCCTGCAGATCCGCCACCACCGGTGTGTGGTCGCTCGGACGTTCGTTCTTGCGCGGCGCCTTGTCGATGCTGCAGGCACGCACCCGCGGCTTGAGCGCATCGCTGACCAAAATGTAGTCGATACGCAGACCCCGGTTGCGGCGGAACGCGAAGTTGCGGTAATCCCACCAGCTATAGGTTTTCTCCGGCTGCTCGAACAGGCGATAACTGTCATGCAGGCCAAGTTCCAGCAGGGCCTGGAAATTTTCCCGTTCCTGCGTCGTGTGATGGATGGTCTCGCGCAAGCCTTCCGGGTCCCAGCTGTCGCGGTCCTGGGCGGCCACGTTGAAGTCACCCAGCAGGGCCAGTTGCGGATGCTGCGCCAGTTCGGCCCGCACATGCGCGTGTAATGCCGCCAGCCAGCGCATCTTGTAGGCGAACTTCTCGCTGCCCGGCTCCTGCCCATTCACGAAGTAGCCATTGACGATGCGCAAGTCGCCCGACGGTGTGTCCACCGTGGCGGCGATCACGCGCGACTGCTCGTCGGCGAAGCCGGGAATGTTGGTCACCACGTCACGCAGTGGTGTGCGACTCAGGATGGCGACGCCGTTATAGGTCTTCTGGCCGAACACCGCGCATTGGTAACCGGCCTGCGACAAGGCCTCATGCGGAAACTTGTCGTCGCTGAGCTTGAGTTCCTGCAGGCACAACACGTCCACCGGATTGGCGGCGAGCCAGTCCAGCACCTGCGGCAGGCGTACGGTCAGGGAGTTGATGTTCCAGGTGGCGAGTTTCATGCTGCGATTGTCCACAACTCGATGGCAACATTGCCGCGCCAATTGGCGGACCGGCGTCGGACCATGGTGCCAGTGGTGAATCCGCCATGGCTCAGCGACCGCCGGTCACGTCGATCGTCGTGCCATGCACATACGAAGCCTGGGGGCCGAGCAGCCAGATCGCCGCATCGGCGATCTCCTCCGGTTGTCCGACCCGGCCCAGCGGTATGCTGGGTGCCACCGCCTGCACCAGCGACGAGCCGCCCATCGGCGCGAGGATGTCGGTCTCGATGATGCCCGGGCGTATGCCGACCACGCGTATTCCCTGCGTGCCGACTTCCTTGGCCAGGCCCGTCGTCAGGCTGTCGATCGCGCCTTTGCTGGCCGCATAAGCGACCATGCCGGGCAGGCCGCCCAGGCGCGCCGCGGCCGACGAGATGTTGACGATGGCGCCTCCGTGGCCGCCATGGCGCAGCGCCATGCGGCGGATCGCCGCGGCGCAGCAGTGCACGCAGGCATGGACATTGGTGCGAAACAACACGTCCAGTGCATCCGGCGACATGTCCTCCAGTGGCTGGATCGCGCCGCCGATGCCGGCGTTGTTGATCAGCGCCGTCACCTTGCCGAAATGGGCGTCGGTCCGGGCGAACAGCTGCTCCACCTCGTCCGGCCGGGATACATCGGCGCGAATCGCGATGGCGGCGCCGCCAGCGTGCTCGATATCCGCCACCACCGCCTGCGCGGCATCCTGGCTGCTGCTGTAGTTCACGACGACGCGGTATCCTGCGCGGCCGCCGGCGCGCGCACACGCGGCGCCAATGCCGCGCGACGCGCCGGTGACGATCAGTACCGCTGGGCCGTGGCGCGGGTCGGTCTGGTGGGATGGTGGCATGGCAGTGCTTCCTCAGATTTTGCGCGCCAGTTGCGCTTGCGGGTTGACCACATAGGGCGGCATGCGACCCTGCGCAACATCGACGACCGCGCGAAAAGCGCTTTGCGCCAGGCTGCGCATGCATTCGTCGGTGAAACAGATCGCATGGGGTGTGACGACGACATTGTCCAGTTGCAGCAATGGATTGTCCCTGGGCGTCGGTTCCTGCTCGAACACGTCCAGGCCAGCGCCGGCGATCTGGCCACTGGCGAGCGCCGCATGAAGCGCCTTTTCGTCGACGATCGGTCCGCGAGCGGTATTGACCAGGTAGGCGCCGGGTTTCATCAGCGCCAGCTTGCGGGCGTCGACC
>JBFJZP010000196.1:0-5975 GCA_041622095.1 Burkholderiaceae bacterium
ATTCTCCGCCACTTCGACCGTATGGCCCTCGTCGTTGAGTATCTCCTGCAACAGGTCGCGGATGCCAAGCTCGTCGTCGACCACCAAGATATTCGCCATAAGATTTCGCCGCCCCCTGCCAGTTCGAACGCAAGCCTCAGGTTGAGCTGCTGTCCGGTTCCGTATTGTCCACGGCGAATGATAACGACACTTGCGCACCCAGCACCGTTCCGTCCTCGACACGGTTGGCAATCGCGATGCGCGAGCCGTGTTCGTCGGCGATTTTCTTGACCACCGCCAGGCCCAGCCCGGTGCCCCTGGACTTGGTCGTCACATACGGCTCGAAGGCACGTTTGAGGATGTTGTCGGGGAAACCGGTGCCGCTGTCCTGCACGATCATCCGCACCCGTCGGCTGGTCGGCACCCAGACGGTGCGGATCACGACATCGCGGATCTCACCAGGGCGGGCCGGAGCCGACGTGCTGGCATCCTGCGCGTTCTGCAGCAGGTTGTGCACCACCTGGCGCAGTTGCTGGGCGTCCCCCAGGATGCGCGGGCATCGTGGATCGAACTCCGCCCGCACCGGCACACCGGCGTCCTCGGCTTCGTACAGTTGCAGGATCTCGGTCAGCAAGGCATTGAGGTCCAGCGGCTTGAGCTCGGCCGCCGGCAGCCTGGCGTAGTCACGAAATTCGTTGACCAGCCGCTTCATGGCATCGACCTGGTCGACAATGGTCTTGACCGACTTGGTCAGGATCGCCTGCTCCGGGCCGGACACCTTGCCCGAGAGTTTCATCTCCAGCCGCTCGGCCGACAACTGGATCGGCGTCAGCGGATTCTTGATCTCGTGTGCCAGCCGGCGTGCAACCTCACCCCAGGCCTGCGCACGTTGCGCCGACACGATCTCGGAGATGTCGTCGAACACCAGCAGGCGATCGGTACCCGGCAGCTTGGCGCCGCGGGCCACCAGCGCAATCACATTGCTGTTGTGCGGATTCGCCGCACCGGTGCCGTTACCGCCGAGTTCAAACGATTGCTGCCAGTGGTCCAGCCCGTCGGCGCTGCGCTCGCCCAGGAAGGCATCGAACCGGGTCTGGATCTGATGCGCAAAATCCTGCAATCCCTCGACCTGCGCCAGCGGCCGCCCCTCGAAGGCCGCCAGCGGCTGGCGCAGAATCCGCGTGGCCCCCGGATTGGACGAACGGATCACGCCATCGGCACTGAGCACGATGACACCGGCGGTGAGGTTGTCCAGAATGGTCTGCAGATTAGCGCGCGCGGCATCGACCTGCTCCATGCTGGTGCTGACGGCCTGCCGTGCGTCGGCCAGTTGCTGGGTCATGGCGGCGAAGTCGCGGGTCAGGTCCCCGAGTTCGTCCTTGCTGCTCAAGGTGACCTTGGGCGTCAGGTCGCCTGCCGCCACCTTGCTCACGCCGTCAGCCAGCAGCAGCAGCGGGCGCACGATCTGGTTGCCCAGCACCACCGCCAGCAACACGGCGCCGAACACTGCCAGGAACAGGCTCAGCGTCAGCGTGCCGATGTACATGCGCCTGAGGCCCTCGCGCGCCAGCGAACGCTCCTGGTATTCACGATACGCCTGGGTCACCGCCATCGCATTGGTGACCAGGGCGCCCGGCAGCGCCTGCGTGATGAACAGGAAACGCGGCTCGGCCAGCAAGGCAAAACTCGGATCGGGCACCAGCACCAGCACCTTGACGCGTGCGTCGTTGACGGTTTCCGCCGTGGCTTCGTCCAGTCCTTCGACCCAGGTCACCGAGCGCGCGCCGCGCGCCGAGCGGAATTGCTGCGGTGTCGGCCTGGCGGTACTGAGCTGGAACTGCGATTGGCTGGCCGCGGTGATCAAGCGGCCGGAGGCGTTGAACAAGCCGACATCGCGCGCACCGAGCTGGTCGCGCAGGCGCTCGAGCGGCAGCGTCGTGGCAGCGTCCGGAATACTCGAGAGTTGTGACGCCGACGAACGGGCCTTGTTGGTCAGGTCGTCGGACAAGGTCTCGAGCGATACCCGCCCCAGGTTCAGGCCGGCATCGAGCGCGCCTTCGACCTTGACGTCGAACCAGGACTCGATCGAACGCGAAACGAACTGGTAGGACACCACATAGATCAGCACGCCTGGCGCAAATCCGGCCAGCGCAAACACCGCCGCGAGCTTGACCAGCAGGCGGCTGCCGAATCGCCTCTTGCGCAGGCGCACCAGCAGGCGCAGCGCGATCCAGGCAATGACCAGCGCCAGCGCGACCGCCACCACGACGTTGAGCCCGAACAACAGCGCGTAATTGCGCTCGTACAACTCGCGGTTGTTGGTAGCCTGCGTCAGCAGGAACAGCAGCACCAGGCCGATCGCCGACATGGTGGCCAGCGCCACCACCACGGTCCAGCGCAGGCCACGTGGCCCCTGATGGTGATGGTGGCTGGCTGAGCGCGCTGCGCCGGCCGGGCGCGTTTTGTTGTCTTCGCTCACTTCGGGCTTTCGGGTCCGAACTGGCGCGTTGCCGAGACCGAGACCCTCCAGTCCGACTGACCGAAGGCCCCGATCTGGAACGGGCGCGGCAGTTGCGATACATCCAGGCCGAATCGGAACTCGACCCGATAGGTGGCGTCGGCATCGATATGGGCCGCGTCTGCAATCTTCCAGCCGGATATCCGCTGCACCGTGGCCATGGCCTCCTGCAGGGAATCGAAATTCAGGTTCAGCGCCAGGCCCAGGCTGTTGTTGCCGATCGGGCCGGAGGCGACATTCAGACGCCAGCGCCGGGTCAACGGCTGGAACGCCAGCCGCATGTGGCGCTGGGCACTGGCGACCTTCTTGTCAGTCCAGTACCAGCGGCTGCGCATCAGTTCGGCCTCGGCCAGGAACACCATCGGAATGCCTTTTTCCAGCGCATCCACGACCGCCGCCGGCAGGCTCAAGCTGACGGAGGCATACAGGTCGACGCCGTCTGCCGTGCGCTCCAGGCGCAACTGCGTGACTTCGGAGCCGGTCTCCGGATCGGCCGCGATTGCCGGCATGGTCGCCAGCACGAACGCGACAAGACATGCGCAGGCAAGGTCAAGGCGCACGCTTTTCCAGCAATGCGTAAAAAAATCCGTCATGGTCACCGTCTGCATTGTCCGGGACAGCTGTGCCATTTGCGGCCGAATAGGGTCGCAAATGACCGGGAGAAGGCAGCAATCTGGCATCGGTGTTGTGTTCAACAAACGTTTGTATCTGGTTGTCCCCCTCGGCACGGAACACCGAGCAGGTGCAATACACCATGCGCCCGCCGGGGCGCAGCAGCGGCCACAAGCTGCGCAACAGGCGCGCCTGCACTGCGACCAGCTGGTTGACGTCGCTGGCGCGGCGCAGCCACGGCACATCCGGATGGCGCCGCACGATACCCGATGCGGTGCAGGGTGCGTCCAGCAAGATGGCGTCGAACAATTGGCCATCCCACCAGTCCTGCACCTTGGCCGCATCTGCGGCCCGCACCCGGGCCTGCAGGCCCAGCCGGGTCAGCGTCTGGTCGATGCGGGCGCAACGCACCGGATCGACATCCAGCGCGGTCAGGTCGATGTCTGCACGCTCGAGCAGGTGGGCCGTCTTGCCGCCGGGCGCGGCGCAGGCATCGAGCACACGCATCGGCTGCGCCGGCTGCGCGTCGCCGAGCAGCAGCGCAGCTGCCATCTGGCCGGCGGCGTCCTGCACCGACACCAGGCCGGCATCGAAACCCGGTATGCGCTGCACCGGCAATGGCTGGTGCAGGCACAGGCCTGACTCCCCGACCGGGCTGGCCCCGATACCATGACCGGCCAACTGCGCCAGGTAGTCGGCGCGGCTGATCCTGCGGGTGTTGACACGCAAGGTCATCGGCGCATGTTGCAGATCAGCGCGCAGGATGTCCTGCCAATGCTCCGGATGGTCTTGCTGCAGTCGTGCAATCCACCACGCCGGATGGTTCCAGCGTGCGACCGGATCCTGGTCGGCGCGGGCCACCAACGCGTCGCGCTCGCGCAGGAAACGGCGCAGGCAGCCATTGATGAAACCGGCCTGCGCCTTGGTCGTCGCCTGGCGCTTGGCCGCCTCGACCGCCTGGTTCACCAGCGTGAAAACCTCGTAAGGCGCATCTTCGGCACGCCAGCCCAGCGCCAGCACCACACACAACAAGGCATCGACATGGGGCGGCGGCGTACGCGTCGCCAGCTGGCTGCGCAGGTTTTCCGCCCGGGCCAGCGAACGCCAGACCTGGTACATCAAGGCCTGTACCGCCGGACGCAAGGGCGACTGGACCTTGTCGAGCGCAGCGGTGCCGGACATGCCGCCACGCACCGCATGCAGGCAACCAGCCACTGCCTGCAGCAAACGCCACAGCGGGACCGGTTGAACGTCGGGGAGCGCGCGGCGCGGCTCGGCAGGAGTCATGGTGGCAGCCTGTCAAATCGAGCGGGCCACTACAAATGGTCTGCCGCTCTGAAACCGAAGAAATGCGCCAGTGCCACAGCCGGGAACTGCGCAATGGCGCGGTTGTAGTCGCTGACCGCCTGGTTGAAGGCCACCACCAGCGCATTCGTCGCCTGCTGGTTGTCTTCCCAGGCGCGCTGGTTGGCAGCCCAGGCCTCGTCGCTCGGCCGCTGCAGCCGATCCCAGGACAACAGCAAGGTGGCACGTGCGGTACGCAGCGCGGCGATCGATGGCGCATCCAGCGGGGAGCGTCGCGCCACCCGCAATGCGACCTCGTACTGGATGGATGCGCCGCGCAAGCCCGCCAGTACGTCGCCATTGGAAGCCGGAGCCACAGCCGGCGCGTCGGCCACCGGTTCGCCGATCGGCAAGACGGCGCGTTCGGATACCAGCATCGACGCCTGGCCCATGCGGTTATCGACCGCTGCGAACGCGGCGATCACCTGGGCGCGCAGGCGCACCAGGCGGTTGTGCGCGCCCAGCGCCCAGAACACCAGGACGGCCAGCAGCAGCCAGAACAACAAGGTCGTGGTCATACGATGCAAACAAAACGCCCCAGGCGCCGTCCTGCGACGGATCCTGGGGCGTCAGGAGTCAGCACAGCTGTGTCTTATTCAGCCACAGTGCCGTTATCCGAAGCAGGCGCTGCCGCGTCGGTGTCACCACCGTCGACAACAGCCGCTTCCTCGCTTTCACCGGCGAGTTCCGCCTCTTCAGCCTCGGCGATGGCGCGGCGCTCGGCCTCGTCCATGTTCTCGCGCACCTTGCGGGCTTCGTGATAAGCCATGCCGGTACCTGCGGGAATCAGGCGTCCGACGATGACGTTTTCCTTCAGACCACGCAGTTCGTCGCGTTTGCCCATGATCGCCGCTTCGGTCAGCACGCGCGTCGTTTCCTGGAACGACGCCGCACTGATGAAGCTGTCGGTGGACAGCGACGCCTTGGTGATACCCAGCAACAGGTTGGTGAACGTGGCCGGAATCTTGCCCTCGGCGCGCAAGGCGTCGTTGGTATTGAGCATTTCCGAGCGCTCGACCTGCTCGCCGCTGATGTAGTTGGAATCGCCAACGTTGTCGACCACGACCCGGCGCAGCATCTGGCGAACAATCACCTCGATGTGCTTGTCGTTGATCTTCACGCCCTGCAAGCGGTACACGTCCTGGACTTCGTCGACGATGTAGCGCGCCAGTTCCTCGGAACCCAGCAGGCGCAGGATGTCCTGCGGATCGGCCGGGCCGTCGACGACGCTCTCGCCCTTGTTGACCACCTGGCCTTCGTGCACCAGGATGTTCTTCTCCTTGGGCACCAGCTCTTCGAACACCTTGCCTTCCGGATCGGTGATCTGCAGGCGGATCTTGCCCTTGGTCTCCTTGCCGAACGACACGGTACCGGTCATCTCGGCCAGCAAGCCCTTGTCTTTCGGCGAGCGGGCTTCGAACAACTCGGCCACACGCGGCAGACCGCCGGTGATGTCGCGGGTCTTCTGGCCTTCGACAGGGATGCGTGCCAGCACATGGCCTGGACCCACGTCCTGACCGTC